>JAGCEE010000175.1 GCA_017650795.1 Clostridia bacterium
TATTTATTTTTATTTTTTGCCACAGCAATCCTTGTATTTTTTTCCACTTCCACATGGGCATGGGTCATTGCGTTTTGGCTCTTTTTCTACCCTTACCGGAGTATGATTTACAACTTGTGCTTCTTTATATTTCTCTGCCAGTTCTGGATGTTCTTTTACCATTTTGTCAGCCATCTCTTTTGGCATTTTAATTTCTATTCTACTGTTAAGTAAAAATGCTACGGTATCTTCTTGTATTCTTTCTACCATTTTGTCAAACATTTCTAGGCCTTCCATTTTATATAGCACAACAGGATTATGTTGACCATATTGTTGAATCATGATTTCATTTTTTAAGATACTCATTTCGTCTATATGGTCCATCCAAAGCGAATCAACAACTCTTAAAAGCATAAATCTTTCTATATTACTAAAATCCAATCCAAACTCTTTTGTCTTGTCTGAAAGTGCCTGATACCTTGTAGAAATGTGTTCAACAAGTTTTTGAGCAAGTTCCTCGGCATCTAAATCTTCTACATATTTTTCGTCTACTAAGTTTGTGCCCTTAGGGAAAAGTTTATCTTCCATGGCAGTATTTATTTCGCTTAAATCCCACTCATAACTAGGCTTATCCGCATCCACAACGGCAGAAATTATTCTGCCCACAACCTGAGGAATCATTTGCATAATTTGGTCATGAACGTCAACACCATCTAAAACCTTGTTCCTCTCGCCGTATATTATTTCTCTTTGAGTATTCATAACATCATCAAATTGCAAAACTGTTTTACGAGAAGCATAGTTTTGTGCCTCAATCTTCTTTTGAGCACTTTCTATTAGTCTTGATACCATTCTCATTTGAATTGGAGTGCTATCGCCAATTTTAAATGCATCAACAATTCCTTGAAGCCTTGTCCCTGCAAAACGAATAATAAGGTCATCTTCTAGACTTAAAAAGAATACCGAACTACCAATATCACCTTGACGGCCGGCACGACCACGAAGCTGGTTGTCTATACGCCTTGACTCATGTCTTTCGGTACCAATTATATGAAGACCACCAGCCTGTATAACCTTTTGCTTTTCTTCATCGGTTATTTTTTTGAATTGCTCTAAATATTTTTTGAATACTTCTCTTGCATGCAAGAGTTTTTCATCATCACTATTAACAAAACTTGTTGCAAAAGATATTTCTTCTGGCTCAAAGTTTTCTTCTTCCATTTTCTTTTTTGCCATAAACTCTGGATTTCCACCCAGAAGAATATCGGTACCACGACCAGCCATATTGGTTGCTATTGTCACAGCACCAAGTCTTCCTGCCTGCGCAACAATTTCACTTTCTCTTTCGTGATTTTTTGCATTTAAAACAACATGTTTTATTCCTGCCTTATTTAATGCAGCAGAGTATTCTTCAGACCTATCTATGTTTACGGTGCCCACCAAGATTGGTTGACCTTTTTCGTGCCTTTCTTTTATTTCCTCAATAATGGCATTTAGTTTGCCTTTTTCACTTCGGTAAACAATATCTGGCTCGTCAATTCTTATACACTTTTTGTTTGTTGGAATTTTTATAACGTCTAGTTTGTATATTCCATTAAACTCGGTTTCTTCGGTTTTTGCAGTACCGGTCATTCCACTCAGTTTTTTGTACAACCTAAAATAGTTTTGGAATGTAATTGTTGCAAGCGTTTTGTTTTCGTCTTTAATTTTTACGCCCTCTTTTGCCTCTATTGCTTGATGCAAACCATCGGAGAATCTTCTACCTTGCATCAATCTTCCGGTAAACTCGTCTACAATTAAAATTTCATCATCTTTTACAATATAGTTTTCATCAGCCATCATAATATAATTTGCTTTTAGGGCATTTATAATGTAATGATTTAGTTCCATATATTTTACATCGGATAGATTGTCTATTTTGTAATATTTTTCTGCCTTTTTTGTTCCATCTTCTGTTAAGTGAATTGTTTTTAACTTTTTATCTATTTCAAAATCTTCATCTGGAATAAGTGTTTTGGCAAACTTTTGAGCCGTGTAGTATTCATCAGACGACTTGATGCCCTTACCAGAAATAATAAGTGGAGTCCTTGCCTCATCAATCAAAATACTATCAACCTCATCCACAATAACAAAATTGTGACCCCTTTGCATACGGCGCTTAGCATCACCAACCATGTTATCACGAAGATAGTCAAAACCAAGTTCATTGTTGGTTGAGTATGTTATGTCGCAAGCATATGCTGCTCTTTTTGCGTCTTCATTCATTCCCGAAACAGCAACACCAACAGTTAATCCTAAAAATTTGTGGACCTTACCCATTTGCTCGGCATCTCTTTTTGCCAAGTATTCGTTTACAGTGACAATATGAACGCCCTTGCCCGTAAGTGCATTAAGATATGCAGGGAGTGTTGCAACCAATGTTTTACCCTCACCGGTGCTCATTTCTGCTATACGCCCCTGATGAAGTGCCACACCACCCATAACCTGAACAGGAAAGTGCTTCATGTTTAGTACTCTGTATGCAGCTTCTCTAACAGTAGCATATGCCTCTGGAAGTATTTTTTCCAAACTTTCGCCAGCATTATATCTTTCTTTAAAAATTGCCGTTTGTGATTGCAATTCCTCATCAGTCATGGCTGAATATTTTGGTTCTAATGCAATAACTTGGTCTGCAACCTTTTTTAATTTTTTTAAGCTTTTTCTATCACCTGAAAATAGTCCCATATTTACTCCTAACAAGCCCTATTCTACAACAATTCGTAAAAATATCAAAATAAAATAAATAAATTTATTTAGTCTTGATAAATTATTACAAAAACCGAGCAAAATTAGGATAAATAATAATATTTTTTGTTTAATTTAAATAAATAATGCCACAAGATTTTTCTTGTAGCATTATTATTTTTATTTAATATCTCCATCTATTGCCACAAGCCCACAAAGAACATCAAAATAAGAAAAAGTTTCTCGTTCTTGCTTTTGTGTCATAAATGTAAATACGCTTGGATAAATGTTTTCAACAAATCCTTTTAGCTTATCTATTTTTTTTCTTCCCCTATTGACACTTATACTAACCTCATTGCCCTTAATGCTTGCTATTTTGGTTTTTATTTCATTTAATGCATTAACATTTGCTCGCATATTTACCTCCAATTATACAAAGAAATTATTGACAACTCTTTTAACCTTTAAACCATAAACTCCATTTTATTAAATATTGTTTATTAAAAATGTATGATTATTATTTTTGAAAAATATTTGAACTTCATGTTGATTTATAAAAAAAAATGAGCAATATTTAATGCCCACTTTTTATTATTGATTATTAAAAATAATTTAACTAAAAATCGTCATCCTCGTCATCTTTGATGTCATCATCTTCATAGTCATCGTCATCATCGATATCTTCATCATAATCATCAAAGTCATCATCGTCACTAGATTCATCACCAGACTCATCTTCATCATCATCCATTAAATCATCACTCATGCCGTCTAAATCTTCATCATCTAAATCCAATTCTCCGTCATCGTCTTCTATTCCAAGACCCTTAACAGGTGACATCTCGTCCATATCGTCATCTCTGTTATCGTCTGGTTCGTCCTCATCATCTCTTGTGACATATGCGTCCCAATCATCCATATTATTTGGGTCATAATTAGGGTCGCTTGAACGTTCTGCCAAACATGATGCACACATAATTTCGTCTGGTTGTATATAGTTTGTTTTACAAATTGGGCACAACTCCAAATCCAACTCATCTACATCGTTTCCGCCACCAACTTGCATCTCTTGTTTACAAACACTACAAAACTTGTCATTTTTATCTATATAGTTAAGCTCACATCTTGGACATCTGATATAAGTTATTTTTTTCATATAATCCCCTTTAAAATAATGAATTTGCAGCTTATTATTTTTGGTAACACTTTAAAAACACCCATAGTATACATATGGTTAATGCTCTTGTCTAGCATTTTTTATATATTTAGATAATTTTTATATTTACATCCACATTTAATTGAATATCCTCCAAGAATTCTTCGCAAGACTTATGTTCCATGTACCTATTATATTCGTCAAGTACATTTAAATAAAAGTAATTATTTATGTCCATGATATCAAGTTTTGTCTTTTTTGAATAATCAAGTGCTTGACCTATTTGTTTTCTTATTTGTCTGCCTATTAGTGTTTTGTTTTCTTCTTCTATTACATTATTGTAATCACTTTTAGAAACAATGTCGGGGTTTTCGCTTATTATTTCGTTTATATCGATAGTCAAGTTTATTTTACAACAATAAATTGGCACACCCTTTAAAAAAAATGCCTCCGTGACGACAGACTTACTTAATACTTCATAACATATTTTAGATATATTCAAAAAACCCATAAAATCTACAACAAGCTTTTTGGGAAGAGATGCCCCGTTTATCCAACTCATTGCCGTCACGAGTTCCTCAGACAAAATATCTTGTAATTGTCCGTCTTTATATATCGCCATTTTCCCAACATTGGAAATATATTTGCCACCTGTTTGTTGATTATTTGATTGCTTATTGCCGTTGGCATTTTGGCCACATGCTTCTTGCGGAGATGTCGAGATACCCTGCGTATAATCTTCTACCAAAGAAAGACTATTTAATTTGGAGATTTTTGTTTTGCTAAAATATCCTTTATAAAACGAATCAACATTGGAGTCAAAAGATGTAGTGCTATAATCTTCTAAATGACAAACAATATCACTAAGCCTAATGCCCGTCTTATTTTTAAGCTCAATTCCTGCATTAAATAGTTCGTGAACACTACTTTCACACATAAGTAGCTGAACACTATCCCTTATTTTATTGGTTCTAATAACCCCGTCTATTGCAACGGCAACATTTGAATTAGAAAGTGCCTGCCCTATAACTATAAACCTTACGTGCCCAAGCCTAATTGCCCTACCAAACACCAAATTCATATTGCCAAGAGCATCAGAAATTGTAGTTCCTGTTGATGTGATTATTTTGTTATTTTCGTTTAAATCTTCGGAAAGCGACGGAATGGTTATTACTGCATCCAATATATATTTATTATCTTGGACCATATCTATGCCAAGTGCCACCACTATTCCAGCTCTAAAAGCAATAGACCTTAAATTGATTGCCGATGGCAAAAGAACAATACATATTATAAAAAACACAATTAGCATGGGTACTTTAAAAAGTCTTTTTATATAATCTTTAACATCTTGCATCTTTTATGCTCCTTTTTAGTGATATAAATGCAAGAAGAATCGGCACCAAAATTATAATTATTGTGGCGAACCACGAAAGATAAATTTTTGCATAAGTCACGAACTCAAAATAATCGTCTAAAAATAAATAGTCATCAAAAATTAAGAGTAGCACAATTGCAGTTAGTGTTATATTGTCATTTTCAAAATTAAAAATTTTCTTTAAGCACTCGTTTGCACATAATACAAAAATGCCCCCCTGAATTAAAATACAAATAGAAAAAACTATTATGGCAAAAATGTCCATATGCCAACCACTAGAAGTGCCTATAGCATACTGCACAATGTCGTATAACATGTTTGTGTGAAAAATTGATGTTTGTTGATATAAAGAATAATATACGCAGTAAGTACAAACAAGCAAAAAACCAATTATTATAAATGGAGTGATTATCCTTTTTATTTCACTTCTTTTAATTTCAATTTTATCTATAAAAATTAAAAGTGCAAACAAGTCACCATTCCAAAATGACAATTCGGCCAATGATTTAAAAAGACCACCCATTGAACCCTTTATTTGAGTGCCAACCCCCCAAATATCAACAGGCACAAAAGATAAGAGTATTGATATTGCCAAGCCAACCATTATGTATGGAAAGAAAAACTCTGCCGTTCTACCAATATTGCGAATTCCAGATTTAGCCAATGCCAAACATACTGGTACAAAGCAAATGAGAAAATTAAATGCAGTAAATTCCTCATCGGCAACATCTCTAATAAATCCAAAACTGTCACTAAGTAGTGATAATATTTTTGATATAAAAAATAAGAAAAAAATTATATATAAAATCTTAGTAAAAAATACGCCAATATTTTTTGACAAAATATTATATAAACTCTCGCTTTTATATTTGCTTTTTAGCCAAATAATAATTCCAATAAAAATAAAATTAAACAAAAATATTATTAAAATAGTGATTATTCCACCAATGCCGTTAATGTTATATAAAAGTGCCGGCAAGTTTGTAAATTTTAAGGTTAATAACAAAATGGAAGCAATTATACCAACTTGATGACATGAGATTGTTTGATTATTCATCGCTATTCCCCCTCTGCCTTATTGGGTTTTTGGGGTTTAAAGCCTTTGGTCTACTTTTCATATTTTTAAGAGGCTTTTTAAACATGGCATCTTTTAAATCCGAAGCAATTCTTGGAGCATATGGTGCAAGATATGGCGTATTGTAATAGTTTAATGTGTTTACGTAATTTATGATATAAATCACACCACACATAATTCCAAAAATGCCCAAAGTTGCACCCAAAACAACAAAAACTGCCCTAAGAATTGTAAGTGTTGATGCTTGCGAAGGAACCGTGTATATTGCCATAATGCTTAGTGCTACAATTATTACCCCTGGTGGAGAAATAAGCCCTGCCTTTACACCCGTATCACCAAGCACAAGCGCACCAACAATAGATGTTGCAAGACCTAAATATTGTGGTAACCTTAAACTAACCTCATATAAAACCTGAAACAGTAGCAAAATAAATGCTATTTCTAAAAGTGGTGTAAAAGGTAAATTTTTTGTTGAATTTGCTATTGTGATTATATAGTTTATAGGCAAAACTTTATAACTATGTAATCTTATGCTTAAATACACACCAGGAATTACCGTGGCAATCAATAAGCCAACGGTTCTAATGATTCTTATGAAATTTACATAAATGTAGTTTGTATAATAATCGTTGCTGCTTTGAAAATCTTCAAAAACCATATATGGCAAAGTTAAAACTATTGGCGAACCGTCCACAATTATTGCTATTCTACCTTCAAGCATTTTAGCAACCACAACATCGGGCTTTTCTTGAAATCCTATTTGCTCAAAAAGAGAGTGTGGTTTATATTTTAAACATTCTGCAATATAGTAAGAGTCTACGATGCCATCAATATCTAATGCTGTTATTTTATCAATAATTTCTTTAACTATGTTTTTATCTGCTATGTTTTGCAAATATGCCACCTGAACTTTTGTTTTTGTTTCTCTCCCAACCGTCATGCTTTTTACTATTAAATTTTTTGTTGGAAGCCTTTTTCTAATTAAGCAAATATTGCTTTTTATATTTTCTACAAAACCCTCTCTTGGCCCATGAATATTTGGTGAGGTTGGTGGTTCTGTGGGGGTTCTTGTTGGTATACTTTCTAAATCAATAGCCATTGCCTTTTTGTCAAAAGCAACAACAACTTTATTTTCTAAAATTTTAGAAACAAAATCCGATTTGTTTGCATCTTCTATTTCGGCACTAAGTATTATTTTGTTTTTTAGTGTTTCAAAATCAAAATTGCCATTATATGAGAGTATTGGCATAATTATTTGTTTGGCTATTTCGTCCTTATCAGTCATGCTGTTTAAAAACAAAATAGAAACATTCCCAGAATCTGTTTCTAAATTTCTTATTAAAAAATCCTTATTTATGCCAAGCTCTTTTTTTGCACTTTGAGTAAAAGAAAAAGCCATACTATTTATCCTTTTGGAGTAGTATGTCTTTTTACAAAAAATATATTCTATTTATGATTTTTAAAAAATGTGTTTATTGAATAATTATTGAGATTGAAGAAGAATCTTTTAAATATCCCGCGCCTAGTGCCTTAACAGATATTTTACCAATCCCTTCCCTTATTACTTCTGTTAAATTTACACTATATCTTGAATGAGAAGCGTCATAAACATCTAATGCCCTAACATTATAACTTTCGGATACACCCGTGTAAATTAAAGTTATTTCAAACTCACCACTAAAAGTTGATGCCCTAGAAAAGCCAAATGATAAAGTTTTAGTTTCTTGATTGTATGCAAGCGCAGATGGTGCAGAAAGTGTTTCAAAGTATTCTATTTTTATTTGTTTTTCGCCGTTGCATACAAGGTTGTTATCTTTGTAATAATTATCCGACTTAGCAACCGCTATTACCGAAATGTTATACATTTTTCCGCCAAGAGCATAAATGTTTGACATTGCAAAAGGCACTTCGCTTGGTTGAACCTCTATTTTTAAAAGCTCACCATTACTACTATTTGCGCCATAGCAAACATAATACTTTTCTACCCTTTCGTCTACTTCCCAACTAAGATAATCATCGCTTAAATCATCGTTCGATATAAACTGAGGTTTTCCACCGTCTGTTTGAACATCGTCCAAACCAAGCACGTAAAAATTTACAGTTGGAAGAGAAACTTTGTGTGTGTACTCTTTTGCATCGCTAATATCGCTATTTTGCGATTCGAACTCGCCTATTGCCTGCATCTTAATTGTGTACTTGCCCGGTGCGTTTAAAATAGCGTTTAGTTCTATGCTACTTGCCTTAAATTCTTGCGCTAAAATTTGTTTATTGTCTTTGTCATAAATATAATATTTATATCCCTTTGCGCCATCTACACTAGTAGCACTTATTACAACAGAATTTGGCAATTCAACCACGTTAAATGTTGGCGTGTCCAATTTTTGATTTAGTTTTATGTTTCTTAAAATAAGAAAAGTGGCAGTGCCTGCAACTAATGCAACCAATAATACCAAAGAAAAAATTAAAAATAATTTTTTCTTACTCTTTTTGGGTTTTTGTTGAATGCTACTTTCTTTTGTTATTGCAGTATTGTCCAAAAATTCTTTTGTTTTATTTATATCATCTTTGCTTGATTTTTCTATATTATTTGGCAACGAATAACTGCCCGCTGGGTTTCTTTCTTTAACAAACAAATTGCTATTATTTGCTTCCGTTGGTCTTTTTGGCAAAGGTTTTTTTAACCCACCATTTGAAGGTTGCATAAATTATTTCCCCTTTTGTTAAATTAAGTATTTGCTCAAAAACAACATATTATTAAGATTATTTTAATAATAATATATAAAAATGTCAAATTATATGTATGCAATATCGCCCTATATTTTTTTAGTTCTTTTTAGTAAAAAACAACACAAACAACTTTTTTTTAAAATAAACTAATTCAGTATTTTTTTTATTCAAATGCCATAAAAAAATATTATAGTGTTTTTTTTTCGCTATAATACTTTTAAAGAATACTAAAAAAATTTAAACATTTTCTTCATTTAACTTTTTTAATAAAAACTCAACATCTACATCATGCACTTCTGCCGCTTCTTCTAATGTTTCTGCTAATGAATAAGGGCATCCAAAACAATGCATTCCAAATCCCATCAGTACATCTTTTAATTTTGGGTTTATTTCTAACACATCGCCAATGCTCATATCTTTTGTTATTTGTTTCATATATTTCTCCTTATAATTGTTCGTCGCTATTAAACTTTTCGCCACAGATTACACAATGGTCTGCACTTAATATATTTTCTGTGCCACAGTTTAAACACCTTTTTGTTTTTTGACTTTGATTATCATACACCATATCAACATTTAAGTCAACAAAAGTATTTTTAGGTTTTAAATCGCTACTATCCAAGTTCTTGTCGTAGTCTTTAAATTCTATATTTCCAAATGGCACATACTCTTGTTCTGCCTTGGTTTCATTTTTCGCTTCTTCGTTTTTTGAAGATAAATCTTCTGCCATATTGGGTTGTTGCACATCATTTTCTACTGTTTCAATTAAATTTTCTTTATCTATGCTTTCTGTGTCGCCAGTTTGCCTGTTCATTACTTTATCGCTTGAAGATTGATATTTTTTTGGTAGTTTATATTTTGTAATTTTTAATTCTTCTATTTCAAGCCCAATAACTTTAAACAATTTTTTTAGTTTTTCTTTTATTGCCTCGGCTATTTTAGGATTATTCGCAATTACGTCGCTAATAATAAAGTTTTGTTTTTCTAATTCCTCAACAACAGCATCTTCTACCCATGAAGCAAGTATATCTTCTGCCTCTCCGGTTTTTATATAATCATATTGATTTAAAAGTGATTGCAAAAACTCCCTAACATTTACAACTCTATAAGAATACACACCAAAAACATGTGCCTTAAAAATGCCGTATGCTTTTGTGCCCATCTCAACTTTTCTATATGTTTTAAACTCGGCAGCCCTAAGCCCTAAATCCACCAAATACATATTTGCAGATATGCTATCTAATTGATGCCCATCAACAATTCTGTCTATTTGATACCTTCGGCAAATATATGGAAGTGTTGCATATGTGAAAAAGTTTTCGCCAGAATTAAATCCATCTAAAACCTTTCCGTTTTTGCCAATTATAAAACTATACCCTTCTGGAACGGATACTTTTGCATTTATTTTAATTAAATTCTCATCAAGCTTTGTGACAACACTTTTTATCTTTTTTGTATCAGGTGTTATGTCATATTTGCTTTTTCTACTAAAAATTCCCACGTGTGAATTTTACCACAAGTGAGAATTATTTGCAATGGCTGTATATATTTATTTTCAAATAATTTATGTTTTAATGACGAATTATTCTTCTATATTAAATATTTGTTGCTTTTTGTTATCTACTATTTTTTGCTTTTTTGCTTCTACTTTATACCTTATTGCTGTTATTAGTGCAACAACTATTGCGCCTGTAAGAGCGATGCAATACCAAACCCATCTATTTGCAGTAGTTTGCCAATATTCTATTTTTTTAATAGAGTTGCCATTTTCGTCAATATTTTCTACCGGTATTTGCCATTCATGATAATAATAATCATCTACTTTTTTAACGGAATCGGCATTGCTGTGGATTCTTGCCGTTGGCACAACATAAGTGAATGTAAAATACTTGCTATATCTTTCGTAGTTTAATGATTCTTTAATAAATGTCCACGTTCCTTCGCCGTATTCGCTTCGCATATTTTCCTCTACAAAGGATAAATATTTTTTTCCTATCGTTGAAGAATCTTCTAATATTTTATCAAACAATGGGTCTTTTACAACTTTTGTAGTTGTGGTTAAAAGTGATACGGTTTTTTCTATCTCTTTTGGCTCTTTAAAATACTTGGTTATATCTTTAAATAAATTAAAACATTCGGTGTTTGCATAACTAATTCTATATTCTATTGCCGTTAAGTTTCTTACCACTATTGCATTTTGGCTTGGAAGATTGTTTGTGATTAACACTCCACCAATTAGTTCTATCTTTTTTTCATCAGAGTATTCTTCACTAGCAAGAACTCTTTCTTGATATAAGTTTAAAAGAGGAGAAAATAGTTGATTGTTTAAATCTTTTTGAACATTATAAATAAATTTAAGCGATTTTTGTTGTGCATATAAATTGTTTCCTGTTATGGATATTATTTGTTCCATCGGAAATGGAGCGTAATATAATTCCACTATGGTTCCATCTGAGTTTGCAACAAGTGTTATGCCTCCACTAGAAGAACAACCAACAATTAGAAAACTAAAACATATAAGCAAACATATAAGCAACTTTTTCATATTATATATTTTATTCCCCTTTATAATTTTTAATTACTCAATTTAACTTTTTAACCAATACTTGCAATATATCAAAAATTTATCATGTATTTTAGCATAAAGAACTGCTTGATTTTTAACAACAATCAAACTAAAAACATAATCCCATTTATGTAAAAACAAAAAGGGATTATTGTGATAAATGCGTTTATTTATTAAAACTCTTCGTTCAATATTTTAAAGTATGCCTGTGGATGAGCACACACTGGACAAACTTCTGGAGCATTCTTTCCAACATGAATATGTCCACAATTTGTACAAATCCACACTTTTTCTCCCTCTTTAACAAAAACCGTGTTTTCTTTAACATTTTTTGCCAATTTTAAATATCTTTCTTCGTGTCTTTTTTCTATTTCTGCAACACCTTCAAATTGTCTGGCGATTTCCTCAAAACCCTCCTCGCGTGCTGTTTTTGCCATTTGTTTATACATATCAGTCCATTCTTCATTTTCACCCGATGCTGCTGCAATAAGGTTTTCGTAAGTAGAGCCTATTCCATTTAGGTGCTTAAACCAAAGTTTTGCATGCTCTTTTTCGTTTTCTGCGGTTTCTTCAAATACTGCTGCAATTTGATTGTATCCTTCTTTTTTTGCTTTTGATGCAAAATAAGTATACTTGTTTCTTGCCTGACTTTCTCCGGCAAATGCTTTTAGTAGATTTGATTCTGTTTTACTACCTTTTAACTCCATATTATCCCTCCATAAATACAACAATAAGTTTAACAATTTGCTTAAACAATGTCAAACAAGTACTCAAAAAAACAAACTTTATGTGTTGGCTTTTATGGCAGTTGACAACATTTTGATTTTTTTCATATATCTAACTATGAACAAACTAATAATCAAGTCAAATGGTTATTACCAAGGTATAATTACAAACCTTTACTCTGGCAACGAGGGTGAAGTACTAACATTTATGCAAGAACTATACCAAGCCAACATTGTTTTTCCTTTTGAAAAAGAACAATATGAATTTTTAAAAAAGTTATACTCGGACGATTTAATCCATACCACAAGGCTTTCGGAAGTTTTGGTTTTAATGGGAGCAGACCCAAAATATTTAAAAGTTAATAATGTTTGGATTTCGGGCAAAAGTGTAGATTATGTTAAAAGTTATAAACAAATGTTGTACACAAACCTTGAGCTAAAAGAAAAAATAATTATAGATTACAAAACAGCAATATCAAAAATAAATGATAGCAATATAAACGTTATATTAACAATCAACTTGGAAGACGAAATTTTGCATAAAAACATGATACTTAGACAAATAGAAAAATTAAACAATTAAAAAACAGGGAGGTCTTGCTCCTTGTTTTTTTGCTTTTAATAAATAATTTAACCACTTGTTGTTTCGTCTAAATATGTGGCTTGAATATCGCTAACATGAAACAAAAGTGCCGTTGGATACTTGTAATATACAGTATCTATGCCATAATATCCACCCTTAACTCTTGAATCGAATCCACCCATATGCCAATTTATTGCCATGGCCTCCTCACGAGTTAATTTCATAAAGCCACTAATTATGTATACAGATTTTTCGCCATGCCCGTATGGCAATGCTTCGTCAACCGTATAATATGGTTTTTGTACCCAAACTCCATCTTCTTTTACATTTTTTAATTCTTCTTTATAATAATCCACCTTGCAAACATCATGAAAAAGTGCAATTATTGTGGCGCTTTCTAGGCTCATGGTTTTTTGCCAATCCACACCATATTCCACTTTTAAATTTTGAATAAATCTATTGTAAACATTTATGCTATGATTACAAAGCCCACCAGAATAGTTTGAGTGAAAACGACTACTTGCTGGTGCATCAAAAAAATCACTTTTTTGTAAATATTCCAAAAGCTTATCAATTCCCTCTCTTTTTATATTGTCTTTTGCTATTTGCAAAAACTCATTTTTTGCCTGCTCTTTTTCCATTATTGCTCCTAAAAATACATAAATTATTTTATTGTTTGTGTTATATAATCGTTAGTATAATAACATATTTTAACCTTTTTGCAAAATAATTCGTAAAAGTAAATATGTATATGTCACCGGAAAAATTGATTGTTATTGCTTCAAGCATTAGTTTGGAAATTATAAAAGGAAAGACTACAGACGAAATAAGTGAAATTAGAAACCTTTTATCTTTAATTGCCAGCAATCTATCAACTTACTGCCAACAAAAAATAATTTATGACAAAAACAATTCTAATAATAACAATTAGAAAAATACAATATGCCTTGTTTTGATATTTATATATTCTTTTTTACATTATTCGTCATTTTATAAATAAGTAAATAATAAATTACATTATGAGCATTATTTGGCTTACAATTATGGTTGTGTCATGCACATTGCTTTTAATAAATAACCCTAACTTGGTAATAAATTGCATGTTGTCAGCATCTGCAGATGCTGTGAGCTTTTGTATAAATATGCTGGGCATTTATGCAGTATGGCTTGGAATAATAAATGTGCTAGACAAAAGTGGGCTTAGCGACAAGTTGGCAAATCTTTTATCGCCAATAATTAAAAGACTATTTAAAAGCAAAGACGAAAAAGCAAATCGCTATATTGCAATAAATTTAAGCTCAAACATTTTGGGACTTGGAAATGCCGCAACACCGTCTGGCATTAAGGCAATGCAACAATTAGACGACAAAAGTGGAAAAATAACATATGGTGGTCTTATGCTACTTATAATAAACTCTGTATCCATTCAAATTATTCCAACCACTGTGATTGGTTTAAGAGAAAATGCAGGTAGCATGTGGGCATCAGACATAATAATTCCTACAATAATTTCTAGTGCTTTAACCTGCACATTTGCTATTTTATTGGTTTGGATAATAAATGCAATAAATAGTAAAAATAATAAAAAAATAACAAAAAA
>JAGCEE010000018.1 GCA_017650795.1 Clostridia bacterium
ACTGATAAAATAACAAATGGAATAAGTTTTAGTTTATTCATGAAAATTTTTCCTTTATTGTTTTATTATTGCTGACAAACCCAAAAAGTATTCTTATTAAGGAACCTTGCCAACATATTTGTGTTTACACAAATATTTTAATTTTGAAACTTAATATTGTCAACAAAAAATGCCCGAATTGGTAAAAAAAAGAAAACAATATAAAACATTGTATAATTTTTACTTAAATAATCAATTACAATTTGGGTGCAACAAAAATCACAACAAACAACAAAAAAGCCTAATCATGAATTTAAACAAAAACTTGTTTTAAAATCATAATTTGGCTTTTATTATTTTTTTATATCCAAGTAAAAAGATTACTTTTTATCTTGTGCGTCTAAGAGTTTGTAATACTCGTCAAAAACACGAATTGCTGTTGGCTCGTCGGTTTCTACTCTTAAATTTCCGTTTCCGTTTTCGTCCTCGTCTACTGCAAATACGATTGCTTCGTCATCGGCAACTCCTGGAAGGTTGTCGAGTGGTTTTAAAATTGCATATAGTTTATCATCTAGTGGAATGATGGCAACTTGGTCAAATTTGAATGCTTTGCCATTTTCATCATAAAGTTGAATAGGCTCCTCATTATCTTCGTCCAATAATATATCTAGCACATCTAAGTTTTGGTTATTTGTTTCTTTAACTTCTTTCATAACTCTCCCCTTTATTTTTTTGTGTTTAAATAACTTTGTAAAATGATTGAGGCCGATATTTTATCTATTAGTCCTTTTCTTTTTATGGCTGGAACATGGGCTTGTGCCAAAACTTCCTCCGCCTCGACCGACGAAAGCCTTTCGTCCACATAAACAACAGGCAAGTCTAGCTCCTTTGAAAGCAGGCTACCAAACTTTTTTGTGACTAAAATTCTTTCTCCAACCGAACCGTCCATATTATACGGAAGACCAATAACAATAAGTTCTACATCTTGACTTTTTGCAAGATTTTTAAAAAAAACAATGTCTGCCTCTATATTTACCCTAGTGTAAGTATCATACGGGCTTGCAACCACTTGAAGAAGATCCGAAAAGGCAATACCTATTCGAACATCACCATAGTCCAAACTCATAATCCTCTTATACTGCATAAATATCTATTTGTAGTGTACAATACTTACATAAATTATGTCAATCGTTTAATTGTAGTTTTGCAAATATGTTGATTCTTATTATTCTTTTATGACAATCTTTGAATTTGCTTTGTTATTCTTTTTACAGATTCTTCTTTGCCAAGAAGATATAACATTTCGGCACCACCACCTGGGGTTATTACCTCACCTGTGACTGCAATTCTTATTGGCCACATGGTTTTGCCAATTTTGTACTCTTTTAGCATTGTGTAATCTTGTATTATTTGATTTAAGTTTTGAACACTCCAATCCTCTATATTTTTCAATATATCTATTAAGTCACATAGGATTTCTTTTGATGACTGCTTATCTAGTTTGTTCTTTTTGTTCTCAAATAATTCCAAATCAAAATCTTTATATTCGTCTAAAAACTTAAACATTGGCACAATATCGGAAAATTTGTTTATTCGGCTTTGTGCAAGAGTTGAAGCAAACTCCCACTTTTGTTGCAAATAATCTGGAAGATTTGCAATGTATTTCTGTGAATATGCAATAAAATCTTCATGAGTCATTTGTTGAATGTATATTGCATTAAACCAATCTAGTTTTTTATAGTCAAATATTGCATTTGTTTTTACTATTCCGTCCAAATTAAATAGTTTTACAAGTTCTGGAAGCGAGAACACCTCTCTTTCCATTTTTGGACTCCAACCAAGAAGTGCAATATAATTTATGATTGCATCTACCAAATATCCCTCGTCTACTAAATTTGCAAAACTAACCGAACCGTGACGTTTGCTTAGTTTACTTACTGTTCCGTCTGGGTTTTGACCCATAATTGTTGAAAGATGCACAGTTTTTGGTGGCTTCCAACCAAAAGCCTGATATAGTAATTGATATTTTGGAGTTGAAGAAATATATTCTTTGCCTCTAATAACATGAGATATTTTCATAAGGTGGTCATCTACCACATTTGCAAAATTGTATGTTGGCATTCCATCACTCTTTAATAGTATTTGGTCGTCTAGTGATGAATTTTCTACTGTTATATCGCCATAAACCTCATCATGAAAAGTTGTTGTGCCATCTAGTGGCATTTTTTGACGAATAACATACCTTTTGCCCTCTTTTAAGTTTTTTTCTACTTCCTCTTTGCTTAAATTACGGCATTTTCGGTTGTAGCCAAAAGTTTGTGTTGTTTCTTCGGCATCTTCCGATGATGTATCTTCGTGGTTAGAGCAAAAACAATAATATGCATGACCTTTTTTTACAAGTTTTTCGGCATACTCTTTATAAATCTCTTTTCTTTCGCTTTGAACATACGGGCCATAGCCCTTATCTTTGTCTGGGCCCTCGTCATGAATAAGACCGGTTTGTTTTAATGTGTTATAAATAACCTCGGTTGCACCCTCTACAAATCGTTTTTGGTCGGTATCTTCTATTCTTAAAATAAACGAGCCTTTTTCGTGCTTGGCAAAAAGATAGGCATAAAGTGCCGTTCTTAAATTTCCTATATGCATATAACCCGTTGGGCTTGGTGCAAAGCGTGTTCTTACTTTCATTGTTTTTATCCTTTTTTTTACTATTATAGTATAATTATTTTACTTTTTGACGTCAAGTAAAAGATTTTATTGATTAAAACAAAACCAAATACCATCTATTAAAAAATGCAACTTATTAAAGTTGCAATTTTTGGTTTGTGGTTAATCTATAAGCCGAGTTCTGTATTAAATGGTCATCTATCTAGCCTTGTTATTTCTAACAAGATCGAGCGATATTTTTGTATCACGCGAAAGGACACGCATTTGTGATAACTTAATCTTGCCTTAAATGGGGTTTGCATTGACCAAATCGGTCTCCCGATTTGCGGTGGGCTCTTACCCCACCTTTTCACCTTTTCCATGAATACATGGTAGTTATTTTCTGTTGCACTTTCCTTGGAGTTGCCTCCACCGGCAGTTAACCGGCATTACTTCCTTTAAAGGCTCGGACTTTCCTCTCTGCTATCATTATAATAGCACAGCGACCATCTGGTTAGCCACGGTTTTATTTTATTATACTTGCTAATCTTTGTCAAGGGCAAAATAATGAATAATTGAGGACAAATAATGAGAAGAATGAAGAATGAATAATTATGAACTATTTAAAGAAAAGTGGTTAATAATAAACAATGATTGACAAATTATAATACATTTTAATTAAAAAAAATCCGAAGTTTTAGTCTAACTTTTTTCAAACAAGCATAATAAAAAGAACTTTATCTATATTTTGAACTAACTTCAAATTAGATAGAGTTTTTTTCACTTTGTAAATTTCAAAAGTTAGAAACCGCAACTCCTTTTTTATACTTTTATGCTTATTGGTTTGTTTCGTTTGGAGTTTGATTTTTTGCGTTTTGAAGATAATATTTTATTATTGCAATAATTAAAACGGTCAATTCAATTATGCTAAGCAAAATGCTTACATAATTGTTTAATAAAATAGCATATATAATTAGTAATGCATTTGGAATGCACAAGAAATATCTCATAATTTGAATATTTTTAATATAAAAACCAAATGTAAACATTATTGAAGATAACAGTGGAATAATGTCGTATATGTTTTTCCAAAAAACTATATCAATTGCTATATAGGCAAAGACAAAAACAAATAAAAAGATTACAGTATATTTAAAATTATATCTTTCACAAAAAAATAGATATATACATCTTAGAGTTGAAATTATGCTTAAAATTCCTGCAACATAGGAGCCAAGAAATATATAACTAAGACCATAAAACGGATTTGCTATTATTTGAAAGATGAAAAATTTTGTTTTGTCTTTAGTAAAGTATCCCAAACAGACAAACAATAATGCAATTGAACAAAAAATTTGAGAAAAAATAAAATTTAAATCCATAATTCCGTTATGACACATAAAAATATTTAACGCAAGCAAAATAATTGTTTGGGACTTAAATTTCTAGTGTTTTTTTCACTAGGTTCAAAATTTATAACGCTTAGATCGTGTTTTTTGAAACTAATATAAAAAAGAACACTATAATAAATTTTTAGTATTCTTTATTTTTTGCAAGTTTCAAAATTCTTTAACCTTGCCTCGGATTTATATTTTTATTTTTAACAATTATTTGTTTTTTGGACAAATCTTTTCCATTCCACCCATATATGGCCTTAAAGCCTCTGGAATGGTTAATGTGCCATCTTGATTATAATTATTTTCAACAAACGCAATTATTGCTCTTGGAGAAGCTAGGACTGTGTTGTTTAATGTGTGTGCAAGATAATTTCCGTTTTCGCCTTTAATTCTTATGCCCAAACGCCTTGCTTGTGCATCTCCCAATGTTGAGCAAGAGCCAACCTCAAAAAATTTTTGTTGGCGAGGGCTCCATGCCTCTACGTCACAAGATTTTACTTTTAAATCTGCCAAATCGCCAGAGCAACATTCTAATTGTCTTACTGGTATGTTTAGATTTCTAAAAATATCAACTGTGTATTGCCACATTTTTTCGTACCATGACATGCTATCTTCTGGTTTGCAAATAACAATCATCTCTTGTTTTTCAAATTGGTGAACTCTATATAGTCCTCTCTCTTCAAGGCCATGAGCACCACCCTCTTTTCTAAAACATGGGCTATATGATGTCATGGTTATTGGCAATTCTTCTTCTTTTATTATTTGTTCTTTAAATCTGCCAATCATAGAATGTTCTGATGTGCCAATTAGGTACAAATCTTCGCCATCTATTTTATACATCAGTGCTTCCATTTCGGCAAAACTCATAACACCTGTGACAACATCACTTCTTATCATAAATGGTGGAATTACATATGTAAAACCTTGGTTTATCATATAATCCCTACCATAAGCAATCATTGCCTCATGAAGCCTAGCAATATCTCCCATTAAATAGTAAAAACCATTTCCTGATGTTCTTCCGGCACTTTCTTTGTCTAAGCCGTTAAAAGTTGCAATTATGTCGGCATGATATGGTATTTCGTAATCTGGAACTTTTGCCTCGCCAAAACGCTTTAATTCTACATTCTCGGAGTCGTCACGTCCAATTGGAACAGAAGCATCTATTATGTTTGGAATTACCATCATTCTCTTTTTAACTTCTTCGTCCAATTTTGCCTGCTCTTCTTCTATTTTTACAAGATGTTCAGCATCTAACTTAACCTGCTCTTTAATCATCTCGGCTTCATCAAACTTTTTTTCTTTCATGAGCATTCCAACTTGCGCAGAAAGAGTTTTACGGGCTGCTCTTAAATCGTCACCCATCTGTTTTAATTCTCTATTTTTTTTGTCTAAATCCAAAACTTCATCTACCAATACAAGTTTTTCGTCTTGAAACTTTTTCTTGATATTTTCTTTTACTAACTCTGGATTTGTTCTAATAAGATTTATGTCTATCATTTGCTTCTCCTTAAATTTGAAATATATTTTAACTCTAAATGTTAATTTAGTCAAATATTTCTTTTTTCTTCTGTATCATTTCGTCTATTCTATCTATATAATCATTTGCAAATTTGCAGTTTGCCTGCCTTTCTATTTTGTTTTGCAATGAATAAACTCTTTTGGTTATTGCCCCCGCACCAACAGCAATTATTGTGTTTGTTTCTTCCATGCTATCCACATTAAATATGCAAAGTTTATCTCTAAAAAATCCAACATTTTCTAGCCCTGCATTTTGATTTTTTAGTTTGTATAAATAATATGGTTTATACCCATTTTCCATTAGCGAACTTTGTGCATAATCAACCATTTTTGAAGTGATAACATCTTCATTTTGGGCATTGTTTTCTGCCAAGCTACTACCTCTTTTTATTGCAAGTGTATGAACCGTCACATTGTCGGGATATAATTCTAAAATTGTGTCAATGGTTTTTTTAAAGCCTTTAAAACTTTCCTTTGGAAGCCCTGCAATTATGTCCATATTTATTGAAAAATCATAATCTAGTGCAAGTTTGTATGCTTTAAGCGTATCGTTTGCTGTATGCTTTCTGCCTATTCTTTTTAGTGTTGCATCTACAAATGATTGTGGGTTTATTGATATTCTTGTGACACCATATTCTTTTAATAAATCCAGTTTTTCTTTGGTTATTGTGTCCGGTCTGCCACACTCAACAGTAAACTCGGTTGCATTGTAAGATACATTTTCGAGTATTCGCTTTAATTCATCAACTTCTAACACACTTGGAGTACCTCCACCAATATATATTGAACGGACTATGTATGATTTTTGATTTATTAGTTTTTTTACAAATCTTAATTCTTTGTTTAGTGCGTCAATATAATTTGGTATTATGTTTTTAACCCTGCAATATTCGTGAGAAATAAACGTACAGTAAGAACATTTGCTTGGGCAAAAAGGAATGTTTATATACAAATCTACAAGGTTGTCGTTTTTGATTATGCAATTTTGATTTTTTATTATTTTTTCTATTAAAGATGCCTTATCTTCTCTTACATAAAAATCATTCATAAGTGCTTCTTTTACAAACACTTTATCTAGTCCATGTTCTATCATTTCATAGGCAATAGAAGTTGGTCTTATTCCTGTTAAACAGCCCCATGGAAGCTTTTTATTATAGTAGTTAGATAATTCCTCGTAAATAAACTTTTTGACTTCTCTTTTGATGTATCTTTTTTGTTCTAGTTCGTTTTTGTATTCTTTTATTGTTGAGTATTTTTCAAATCGTTTAGTTCCGCCGTCAAAATCCACATTTAATATGCAGGAAATATTTGCTTTGTTTTGTTCCATGACAAAATTAACGAACGGTTTGTTTTCGTCTAAATTACAATCATTTAAAAACATATGAAAAACATCATAAATGTCATGGCTTAGCCACTCTGGGCTAGATACTACTCTCATTTTTCGTTTACTTCCAATACATTATTTATTTTTTTGATTTCGGCAAGTATTTTGTCTTTATCTGCCGGATTTGAAATTTTTATTTTTATATCGCAGATTATTCTATTTAAACTTCGTTTTGTTTCAAGCGACATTATTCCAAAATGCAAATTTGCAATAAGTAGTGATATGTTGGATATAAGTCTATCATCTTCGTTGGCAACAACATTTAGTTCTATTACTTTATAGCCAGAAGGCATATCTGCCCAATCTGCCTTAATTAGCCTTTCTTGTTCTAAATATCTTAGGTTTTGGCAAGTGGATTTATGTATTGTCACGCCTCTACCCCTAGAAATATAACCCACTATGCTCTCGCCTAAAATCGGTGTACAGCAACCGGCAAAACGAATTAGCATACCACTATCGCCGTCCACCAAAACACCATCTTTGTTTTTCTTTACAACAACTGCGTTTACCCTGCTGGTTTGAATATCTTGATTGTTTAATCTTTCGTATTCCCTAACAAGTTTGTTTACCACCTGCGTTGTTGTTATGCTACCATAGCCAACGGTTGCATAAAGCTCGTCGGGGGTGTTAAATGCGTAATAATAAAGTACTTTTTCAAATATTTCATCGGTCATGACTTTTGTTGGTTGCAAACCTTTATTTTTTATTGCAAGTTCTATCATGGTTTTTCCGGTTTTTATATACTCTTCTTTTAACTCATGTTTAAAGAATGAATTTATTTTACTTCTTGCACCAGCCGTTTTGACCATAGAAAGCCAATCTCTTGATGGGCCTTTTGAATTTGGAGATGTTATTATTTCTACAATATCGTTATTTGAAAGTTTTGTGCTAAGAGGAACCATTTTGCCGGAAATCTTTCCGCCAATACATGAATTTCCAATGTCGGTGTGTATTGCGTAGGCAAAATCTAAAACAGTTGCACCGTCTGGAAATTCTAGCACTTTTCCCTTTGGGGTTTGTACAAATATTCTTCCACTATACAAATTGGTCTTTAATGTTTCTACAAACTCTTCTGGGCTTAGATTTGACGATGCATCCATTATTTCCCTTAGCCAAGATAGTTTTTTATCTAGGTCTGTGGTTTTTCTTTTTTCTTTGTATACCCAATGGGCAACATCAACACCAAACTCGGCGTTTTTGTGCATTTCGTGTGTTCTAATTTGAACTTCAAGTGGTCTTTCGTTTTCTACAATTATTGTTGTATGAAGTGATTGATAACCATTTGGTTTTGGGGATGCAATGTAATCTTTAAAGCGCCCCTCCATCGGTCTATAAATCCCATGAATTTTACCAAGCACAGCATAACACTGTTCTACCGTATCCACAATAATTCTCATGGCAACAAGGTCATATATTTGTGCAAGGTTTACATTTTTTTGCTTTATTTTTTTGTATACACTACTAAAATGTTTTTGTCTTGAAGTAATGATTGCATTTTTTAAACCAAGTTCTTGAAGTATTTTTTCAAATCTGGATTTGGTTAATTCTATTTGCTTTGCATTTTCTTCTTTTTTTAACAAAACATTTTCTTCTAGGCTTTTATATATTTCCGGGTCTAGATTTTTTAAGCACAAATCTTCTAGTGTGCTTTTTAATGAGTTAAAACCAAGCCTTTCTGCAAGTGGTGCATATATATTTCTTACGTTTAGCAATAACTCCCTCTGTTTTTGAGTTGGTGGGATGTCGCAATGATTGGCATCATAAAGTACTTGGCAAAGTTTTATTACAATTACCCTTATGTCTTTACACATAGCAATAAACTGCTTTCTTAAAACTTCATCTTCTTCTTGTCTTGTTATTACATCGCCGTAATCTTTTAATGCATTTAGGTTTTGCGCAAGAGAAACAACATCATTATTAAATGTGTGTTTGCCAATCAAATTATGTTCATCTACAAAGTAAGCTAAAACAGATGAATAATCCAACTTGTAATCTATTAAATTGTTTATTATTTCCTCATCTTTTTGCGATGGATTATTTTCCTCAAATAATCTATTAAAAAAATCTTTATCTTCGGCTGACAAATTAAAGGAATTATTTATTTTTTCTATAATTTTATTCATATTTTATTCACCTATTGATTTTTTGATTAAATTTATTTGATTATACATACTAGAATCATTTAAATTTGTTTTGATTTCCTTGTTTATTAAGTATTTGAATGAATTTTTTGTATCGTCTAAATTTAATATATTTAATTCTTTAAAAACACAAAATGGTACTAAAAAGTTTTTATAATTTATTTTTTTGTCTATATTTTTTACTAATTTGTTATAAAGAGAATAAATGCTATTAAAATCCACATTTACATACTCTAATAATGCTTGATATATTTGAGCAAAGTGTTTTCTATCCAAGTTTATATCTTTAAATAGTTGTTTTGAATAATGCTTATTGTTCATTACCAACACTTCGGCATTAGAAATTTTGTTTATTTCGGAAATATA
>JAGCEE010000176.1 GCA_017650795.1 Clostridia bacterium
AAAGTGTTGTTGTTTCAGAACCTTACGACACAATATGCACATGTAATTATTTAATGTATAAAAATAATGGTTTTACAAATAAATATTTTTATGCGTTTATATCTAAAATGGAATATGTTTCTGAAAATTCAACAAGAATATATTTTACAATAGACAGTCTTCAAACATGGTATTTTAACATTAATTATAATAGAACATTTGTTGAACGTGAACATGTAAACGACGATACACTTGGTGCAAATACTGTTCCTGAAGGCCTTGAATGTGGTGAACTTACAATGTGCCATACACCAACAGTATATCTAAACAACCCAAATGACTATTATATTTGTTTAGCAGTTTCAGAAGACCCTTACGAATCAATAGACGCATTCGATACAGTACACCGTAAATATAACGGCATATTTAGTGGTTTATATTATATAGGATGTAAAACATTTAATGATGCTACAAACGTTGTTGCAATATATGATTCAACAGGAAAAGCAGATGCAATTTATTCAATTTTTATGATACCAAAAAACTTTATAACTAGTTTATTAACACCACAAGAATGGAAATACCCAACAGTTGGAACTGCACAATATACTGCAGAAGTTTATCTTATACCTGACATGTCAAGTAGTGACATAATTGGTGGTATAGAAGGAATTTACCCAACAACTATTGGAAATAATTACACACCACGTAATAAAAAGTTATTAACATTCCCATTCAATTACATGGTATTATCAAATAATAGTGGTGGTGATGTTGTTTATAAATATGAAGACTTTACATATGATAATAACAGTCCTAAACCTGTATTTTCAGTTCAAGGATCAATTTGTCCGGGATGTTCAATGAAAGCAATTCCATTCAAATATAAAAATTCAACAGGTGAAAACTTCAATTTTGGACTTATGCTTGGAAAATTACCTGTTTGTTCATGGACTAGTGATGTTTACACAAATTGGCTTACACAAAATGGTATTAATACTGAAATACATGGACTATTTGGTGCAGTCGGTGGACTTGCAGAAGGTGTTAACGGAAACCCTTCAGGAATTGCATCCGGTGCTTTAGCAATATATGATGCAGTACATGCACATACTGTTGCAGACCTTATTCCTGCACAAGCTAAAGGAAACATAAATGCAGGTGACATTAACTTTTCATATAGTAATAACGGTGGTCTTACACTTTATTACATGAGTTTAAGAAATGAATTTGCATCTATTATAGACGAATATTTTGACAAATTTGGTTATAAAATAAACCGTGTTAAAATTCCAAATATTACAGGACGTAGAAATTGGAACTATGTTAAAACTATAGACTGTAATTTTACAGGAAACTTACCACAGGAAGATTTAGACAAAATAAAAGCTATATTTAACCGTGGTATAACTTTTTGGCATAATGCAAATAACTTTTTGAATTATTCCGTAAATAATGATATAATATAATTAAGGTAGGTGAACTATTATGAAACAAATATCTGAAACCGAACTTCAAATGCTTATGAATAATGCAACATATACTGACTATTACGATAG
The DNA here is from genome assembly GCA_017650795.1 of Clostridia bacterium. Lineage (GTDB taxonomy): Bacteria > Bacillota > Clostridia > Christensenellales > UBA1242 > HGM11367. The sequence goes on from JAGCEE010000176.1 coordinate 1,539, forward strand.
ACTTAAATTAATTGCAACTTCAATGTTCACTTGGGAAGGACTTGACGATGTCGCAGGAACAGGGGCAAGTCGTTTCCTTGAATTATGCCTATATGGTCAAGGAAGGGCCTGTTTCGTTAAAGACGACAAACTTGGCTATTTAGCATTAAATGCTAACCCTTCTGACAAATTGAATGTTTATCAATTACCTGAAAAAATTCAAGCTTGGTCAGTAGGTTACACAAAAACATTTGATTTTGACGACGTTGTATTCATTATGAACAATGAATTAATGATGCCAACTCGTAAAACAATCGAATTATTTGCAATGCGTTTATATGAAACCGAAAGTACAATTTATGTGAATTTAAAAGCACAAAAGACACCTGTACTACTTGAAGGTGACAAAAAGACAATGCTTACACTTAAAAACGCATACATGCAATATGACGGAAATATGCCATTCATTTTTGGAAGTAAAACATTTGAACTTGGAAGTAAATTAAATGCACTAAAAACTGATGCACCATATTTAATAAATGACCTTGAACTACACAAACATGAAGTGTGGAACGAATGTCTTACATTCCTTGGAATTGATAATGCAAACACTGATAAAAAAGAACGTCTTATTACTGACGAAGTACAATCAAATAATGAGATCATTAAATATTACTTAAATTGCTTTTATAAAACACGTAAAAAAGCATGTGACGAAATAAACAATAAATACTTTTACGGTTAAGAAGTTATTAAAATAAAATTAAATAAGGATGTACTA
>JAGCEE010000177.1 GCA_017650795.1 Clostridia bacterium
AATATAAAACAAAACAATTAAATGGAATAGTTGTAGAAAAGAATAAAGAAACAAAAGAGATTGTTGTATCTGTAAAACTTTTAAACGAACAAGTAAAACAAAATGCAGAGGATACATTTTGGAATGCTGCATTTTTGGGTAAAAAGGTTCAGGGCACAGTTTTAAAAATAATGCCATATGGTGCATTTATAGATGTGGGTGGAGTTGATGCATTTATTCATATTTCTGATATATCTCACAAAAGAATAAATTCGCCAAGCGATGAATTAAAAGTAGGCGAAACATATGAGTTTAGAATTATAAAACTAGATAAGGAGAATAAAAAAGTATCTGTTGGATTAAAACAGAACACCGAGGACCCAAAAATTAAAGCAATAAAAGAGTTAAAGTTTAGTGAGGTTTATGATGGGGTTGTCACAAAGATTCTTCCTTTTGGCGCTATTATAGAATTGCAAAATGGCGCTAGTGGACTTCTTCATATAAATGATGCTACAGAAAAAAACGATAAAAGAATATACGAAATTGTTAAACAGAGTGACAAAGTAAAGGTTGGCGTAAAAACAATTTCGGATGATAATAAAGTAAGTTTTAGGCTTCTTCAAACATTTTAATTAGCCAATGTAATATTATAAAAAATATAGAATAAAATCTTGTAGAATGGTTCATTATTCTGTATATTTATGCTACTGTGGCTCAGTTGGTAGAGCAATTGATTCGTAATCAATAGGTCGCGGGTCCGAGTCCCGCCAGTAGCTCCAGAAAAAATTGTTGCCCTTTTGGACAACTTTTTTAAAAAAAAGTTTGCCATTTTGGACACAATTTTTTCTTACCGACCACACGCGAAAGTCGCTTTGCTTTGTTTCGGTCGGTACTCTCGTGTGAAGCAGAACTCACGAAGAATAAGCAAATTGCAAATATTAAATTTTTCGCCATTTTTTTTTAATTTTTTTTAAGTTTGCTGCTTTTTGACACATTTTTTTTAACTCTTGCAATTATGAAAAATATATGCTATACTAACAAGTAGGGGGGTTATTCGATGTTGGAAAACGAAGTTGGTTCAATTATGGCAGAATTTTTTCTCTTCAAAAACAAATTAGTGCTTTTGAAACAGAAGATGAAAGATCCGCTTATATTGCCAAGAACGAAAAGCTATTAAGTAATGCTTTTAAAGTAATAAAGCAATTAATAATGGATAATAACTATGCTGTTCATTACCAGCCTCAATTTGATGTTGATGGCAAATGTAATAGTGCAGAGGCATTGTTTAGACTAAAATATAACGATATGCCAATTTACCCAGATGTTATTTTTTCTCTTGCTCATTACTTTGGACACGAAAGAGAGTTGGTTTTATTTGTTTTAGATAAAGTTTGTAAAGATATATATACAATTAACCAGGCAAAAAATAGTCAAGATTTTTACATATCTTACAATATAAATCAAAATTTGATTGATGAAGAATTCGTTAATGAAATAATAAATATAACAAAACAAAATAAAATAACCCCAAAAAATTTAGGAATTGAACTATTAGAGGCTTTTGCGTTTGACCAAGTTAATATAAATAATATTCATGAACTTAAAAGCTATGGATATAGAATACTTATTGATGACTTTGGGGCAGGTTATACAAATGAGGGCGTTCTTATTAGTGAACTTCCATTTGATACTGTTAAATTTAGTGAAAAGCTTATTTCAGGAATACATAATCCAGAAAAAATTAAAAACTACTATAGAGTTAAAAATGTTATGAAATTTTGCAAGGAAAATAAAATATGTACTGTTGCTGAGCATATTGAAACAGCCGAGGAATTAAAAGTTGTTAAAGACCTTGGAGTAGATAAAATTCAAGGCTGGTACTTTTCAAAAGCATTACCACAAGAACAATTACTTGAAAAATGTGGTGCTTCTAAGCATTGTTTATAAGGTTTAACTATGAGAAAGATAATAAAGGGTAGAATATATAAGCACTTTAAGGGTGATGAGTACTTGGTGCAAGATATTGTAATACATTCAGAAACCGGAGAAGAGTATGTGTTATATCAAGCCTTATATGGTGAATGTAAAAGATATGTAAGACCACTAGATATGTTTGCTAGTGAAGTTGACCATGTAAAATATCCAAATGTTAAACAAAAATATAGATTTGAGTTAATAAACAAAAAAAGTGTTGTGAGGCGTTAAAAAGTCCATAAACACTTTTTATTACCTTGCTTATACATAAAAAATGGTGGGATTATAAACCAAACCCACCATCAATTCCAATTATTTGACCAGTTATATATGACGCATCATCTGATGCCAAAAATAAGGCAAGGGAAGATATTTCTTTTGGGTCAGCAAAGCGACCAAAAGGGATATCTTTTTTTATTTGATTTAATTCGCTGTTAGAAAAGTGCGACATCATTTTAGAATCAACAACACCAGGCGCTATTGCATTTACA
>JAGCEE010000178.1 GCA_017650795.1 Clostridia bacterium
ATGAAAAAATAAAAAGAATAAACTCAATATTTGGTTGCAAAGTTATAGAACTTCTTGAAAATACACAAGAATTACAGAAACAGAAACAACCAATTTGGCAAAGCGAAATTAAAGACAACGTATTATAAATCGTTAATTTTTTATATGCTATTTTAAAATACAAAAAGAATCTTTTAGCATAAATAAAAAAGTATAAAATTGCTTATAGAAAAAGAATAAAAAGATTTTATATTGAAAATATTTAGCCGATAAGAAATCAAATGCATTCGCTCCTGTTGTTCTTATATTTCTAAAAAAAGTGGATACTTGGTATCCACTTTTTTATAATTATCTAAATTTTATTCTGCAACAACTGTCACATACTTTTTGTCGCCACTATCATAGAATTTAACAACACCATCTACTTTTGCAAAGATTGTATAGTCTTTTCCAAGTCCACAGTTTTCACCTGCATAAACTTTGGTTCCGCGTTGTCTAACTATGATTGTTCCAGCTAAAACTGGTTGTCCCGCAGCTGCTTTAACACCAAGACGTTTAGAATTACTATCACGACCATTTTTAGTGCTACCGCCACCTTTCTTATGGGCAAAAAGTTGAATATTAATAAATTTCATTTTTGACCTCCAAATTTACGTATTTATTCAATGTTTTATCACTCTCTAATAACAAGTTAATAGTGCTTTCAAATGTATCAAATATAATTTGAACATTTTGATTATTATTATTTATAATATCATCGGTTAATTGACATTCTAAATAACCATCACTAATTTTTGTTATTGGCTTTAATTTTAAAACATTTTCTAACCCCACACAAACAGTTTGTGCTAGTGTAGAGATTGATGCACAAACGATATCACTTCCCTCTTCGGCATAACCCGAATGACCAGAAACTATAATTTTATATGTTTGTCCATTATTTTTAAAAATTTTAGCACTAATCATATTACTTTATCTCTAAAATTTTTACTTTTGTATATGGTTGTCTGTGACCATATTTTCTACGATAATTCTTTTTTGGTTTGTATTTGTACACTACAACCTTATCGCTTTTGCCTTGCTCTAATACTTCAGCAACGCATTTAACACTCTCTAATACTGGGGTTCCTGCCACAACAGCTCCGTCAGTTGAGGTCAAAAGTACATCAAATTCAACTTTATCACCAACGTTTTTGTCTAGTTTTTCTACCTCTAAACAATCGCCAACTTCAACCCTGTATTGCTTTCCACCAGTTTGGATAATTGCAAACATAACTTCCTCCTAACTAAAATCTCACTACGCTGGGCGGGTAATTCCACTTTAAAAAAGCCCAGAATATGTGGCACATGCAAAAAATATATCAAATATTAAGTAAAATGTCAATAATTTTGTGAATAAAAGATTGATATATTTTTGCTAAATGCAATATCCTTGGGCTTAAAAAATCTTTATACTTTTGCAAATTGGCTATTGTACAAATAATAATAAAATCCTTTTAATGCTATTAGTTCGTTATGTGTTCCCTGTTCTATTACATTACCTTTGTTCATAACCAATATTTTATCTGCATTTTTGATTGTAGAAAGCCTGTGTGCTACCACAAAAGTTGTTCTACCAACCATTAAGGAACTAAATGCGTCTTGTATTTTTTGTTCGGTTCTTGTATCAATATTGCTAGTTGCTTCGTCTAGTATTAACATTGGTGGCTTAATTAGCATTACCCTTGCTATACACAGTAATTGCTTTTGTCCAGCAGATAAATTGCTACCGTCCTCATTTACTTGTGTGTTATACCCATGTGACATCTTTACAATAAAATCATCTGCTCCTGCTGCTTTTGATGCTGCAATTATCTCTTCATCCGTTGCGTTTGGTTTGCCATAGGCAATATTTTCTTTAATTGTGCCAGAAAAAATCCAAGTTTCTTGAAGCACCATACCATATTTATTCCTTAGCGATTTTCTTTTAATTTGTGTTATCTCATTACCATCTAAATAAATTGCACCGTCATTTACATCATAAAAACGCATTAAAAGGTTTATAAGTGTTGTTTTCCCGCATCCCGTTGGACCAACTATTGCTATTGTTTGACCTGGCAAAACATTAAGATTAAAATTTTTTATCAACTCTTGCTTAGGGTTATAAGAAAAGTTCACATTCTTTATTTCCACTACACCATCTGTACTTGCAAGTTCCGGCAAGTTTTCGTCACTTGGCTCGTCTTTGGCATCTAAAATTGCAAATATCCTATCGCTAGATGCAATTGCTGCTTGAAGCTCTGTAATTTCGGTAGAAAGCTCATTAAATGGCTTTCCAAAAGAATTTGCATATGTCAAAAAGCTTGAAATTAAACCAACAGTCACATTTCCTTGAATTGCCAAAAATGCACCAACAAATGCAACCATTATATATACAAAACCATTTATAAATCTTGTAGCTGGGTTAGTTAAATTTGAATAAAACTCCGCTTTTTCGCTTACCTTATAAAACTTTTGATTTATTTTTTCAAAATTTTCTTGTGCTTGCTCTTGATAATTAAATGCAGACACCAATCTATCGCCGCTAATCATTTCCTCTAAGTATCCATTTAATTCGCCCTCACTTCTTGCCTGTTCTGCAAATAACTTAAATGATTTTCTCGCAATATACGATGCAATTACTAAACTTATTGGAGTTATAACAAGCACAACGAGTGCTAGTGGTACATTTAAAACAAACATAAATACCAATGTTGCAATTATAGTCACAATACCATTTGTTATACTACTTAGCCCCTCCAAATAGCCGTCTGTAAGTAATTCTACATCATTGATAATTCTAGAAAGCAAATCTCCATGTTGATTTGTATCTAAAAATTTTAATGGAACAGTATTAAACTTTTCAAACAATATCTTTCTCATTCTTTCGCTTGATTTGAAGCAATACTTATTTGTGTAATAATTTGCCATCCAAGTAAAAATGACATTTATAACAACACAAATAGCAACAAAACCAAGATATTTTAATAGCTCAGAAAAATTCACAAGCCCAAATGATATTATATTGTCTATTGCTTTTCCTATAAAAATAGGAACAAGTAGTTCAAAAAATGTTTGTACAAATATTGCTATTAAAGCAATATATAAGTACCCATGAAAAGGCCTTCCAAAAGATATTACTCTTTTTGCAGTGGCAAAGGCTTTTTTAATTGATTTTGCTTTTCTAGAACGTTTTAGCGCTTGTGCCTCTGATATTATTGGGCTTTCTTCTTGCGCAGGTGTGTTTTTGTTAGTAAAAATTGACATATTACAGCACCTCCTTCTTATTCTGTGAGTTATAAATCTCTTTATAAACCTCACAATTTTTTAAAAGTTCGGTGTGCTTTCCGATACCGACCACATTACCATTATCTAAAACAATAATATTATCCGCATCTTTAATAGAATTTGTCCTTTGAGACACAATTATTTTTGTTGTAGTTTTTAACATTGTAGATAGCGCTTTTCTTAATTTATAGTCCGTTTCAAAATCCAACGCAGAACTAGAATCATCAAGAATTATTATCCTAGGATTATCTACTAATGCCCTAGCGATTGTTAATCTTTGTCGCTGACCACCAGAAAAGTTTGTTCCACCTCTTTCTACTCTTGTTTTAATGCCTTCTGGCTTTTCCATTACAAACTCGTATGATTGACTAATCTTTAATGCTTTAATCATTTCATCTAGGCTTGCATTACCATTTCTAAACTTTAAATTGCTTTCTATTGTACCCTTAAAAAGCGTTGGATTTTGTGGCACGATAGAAATATAATCTCTTAATGATTTTAAGGTGTATTTTTTGATATTTATTCCGTTTATAAGAATTTCGCCTGAGGTGACTTCATAAAATCTTGGAAGAAGATTAACCAGGGTTGACTTTCCACTGCCAGTTCCTCCGATTACGCCTATTGTGCTTCCCTCTTTAATTGAAATAGACAAATCATTTACCATATTTCGTTGATTATTGTACGAAAAACAAACATTCTTAAACTCAATGTTTGCTGGCATGTCTTTATTTAGTTCTATTGCGTGTTTTGATTGCTTAATGCTTGGAGACAATGAATAAATTTCATTTATTCTTTTTATAGAAGCACCTGTTCTTGTAAAAATAATTATAATTCTTGCAATAACAACAAGCGATGCAGATATTTGTGCAAAGTAGTTAATAAAAGAAATAATTTTACCTTGTGTCATTCCTCCAATATTAACCTGTACACCACCAAAATAAACCACTCCAATTATTCCTAATTGTACAACCAAGTACAATAATGGTTGCATAATTGATGATAGTTTTCCTATTTCAAGATTTGTGCCTGTAAAACTATTATTAACTTTATCAAAACGTTCTATTTCGTAATCTTGTTTATTAAATGCCCTTACAACTCTATTACCAGACAAGTTTTCACGAGTGACATTACTAACTCTATCTAGATTACGTTTAGCATCAATATATTTTGGAGAAGCTTTTTTCATTATTGTTATAACAATAAAAAGAATAACCGGTATTATTGCCAAAAAGATTAGTGATAATTTGGCATCAATTATAATTGCTGCAATAGTTGAACCAATAAGCAAAAATGGCGCACGTGCAACATTTCTTATTGTCATACCAATAGCCGTTTCTATCTGATTTACATCATGTACAATACGATTTGTAAAAGCCATTGTGGTATATTTATCTTTTTCAGAAGCAGAAAGCTCTGTAATTGATTTATACATATCTCGCCTAATATCCAAACCGACTCCTCGGCTTACTTTTGAAGCACATTTTGAACAAATAATTGCGCAAATAAATCCCAGCAAATTCATACCAAGTATTGCTACCGAAATTAGTATAATAAATTTTTTATTATCATTCGGTATGCCATCATCTAAAATCAAAGCAACTAAAATTGGCGTAATTAAATCCGTGACCGCCTCAATAAATTTAAAAGACGGCCCAATTATTATTCGTGCTTTGTATTTTTTTAAATAATTTATAAGACTAAACATTTACAGAAATTACCAGAAAAATATAAAATATTTATATCATTTTAATAAAATAAAAAAAAGTAATCAACTAAAAGCATAAAAAAATATTAAATTCATGCAAAATTAACACATATTTAATATTTTTTAAAATAAAATAAATTATTATCTTGATAATTCGTCGTCATTAGATTTTGGTAATTGATATCCATCTGGAAAATATTTTAAATCATCACCAAAAACTTTTTTACATTGTTCCAAAGTCTCATTTAGTAATTTAGTACATTCTTCTCTGTTTCCTTTTTTTGCATAAACAGATATAATTGCACTTAAATCGTAAGGAAAATATGCCATAAATTCATCTCTTATTTTTTGGTTTTCCTCATCATTATCTAATTCATTATAGTTTGACAAATAATATGTTAATCTGGTTGCAGAACTATATCCAAAAACAGTTGCTGGTAAATCTTTGCCCAAACCAACATCTAAACTACCCAAAAGAGCATGCATCATTTCGTGTGCAAGAAAATATCTAACTCTTGCATTAGGTAAATCCATGTCACTATTGAAACATATATAGCTTTTGCTGACATTACTTAGTTCTAAATGTGACATTGTGTTTTTATTTATTGCAGCCGTTGAACTGGATTCATTAGAAAACCTCGAATCCTGAGAAAATGACGCTGAATCGATTAATATATCATAATTTGAATCGCCACGAGATAACTCAAAATGGTATTTGTGATTTATCACTTCAAAAATGCTATTTAGATAATCGTAGTATATTTTAAATTGTTCATAATATCTATCATCAATTTTATCAGTCACAACAACTCTTACATTTCCCTTGTTTTTTGGAGTAAACTTAACATATCCTAAATTAAAAAGGCTCTTTCCAACATAATCCTTAGATGCACCATAATAATTCATATTGCTAGATATAGAAATTGATTCTACATATGGTTTAACAGTATTTAAACCAATGAATGAAGTATATAGTGTCAAAAGAATAGCAATCAACACTTTTGTGACTGTTCTTACAGGATGTAATCTTTTATACTTATACTTATTTTTTAATATTGGTTTATATTTTCTTTTCATACCATTTATTTTACAAAAATAGCATAAAAAAGTCAATATTAAAATTTGTACTTCAACGAAATAAATACGCAAAATAATTAAGCAACAATATGTGTAGTAAGATATCATTTCGAATTCTAGTCATAATTCTTGACATATATATGTATGTATGATAACCTAAAAATAGGAGGAGTAATATGGATAAAGATAAATTAGAGTTAGAATGCCCTGTATGCGGTGGTTTAGTAGATGCGGAAAAGCATGGTATATTGCCTGATGTTTGGGGCGGTGGATGCAGATCTTGTGGTAGGAATAGATACTATGATATAGAAAAATCTAATGGACATACAACAGTAACACCATGGGAATTTAAATATAAGAATAGTAAAAATGAAAGATTAAATTAATTGGAGATATCAAAAATG
>JAGCEE010000179.1 GCA_017650795.1 Clostridia bacterium
CTCTACTCGTGGAGACAGAATAAAATATAATGAAATGCTTAACTTCATACGTTCTCGTGTTAGTAAGACGGCTATTGTTGTAAATTGCGTTGATCGCTTGCAAAGAAGTGATGAAGATAATCCTGCTCTTAACAAACTAAGAAAAGAAGGTAAAATTGAACTCCATTTTATGAAAGAGCATATTATTTTAGATGAAACATCACCAGTACAAGATATTTTCACTTGGAAGATGAATGTATTAATGGCTGGTAATTATACAGATTCACTCTCCTACAACGTTAAAAGAAGCCTAGTTAAAAATTGGAATTCCGGTAAGTGGCAAGGAACTGCTCCTCTAGGCTATTTAAACAGACATACCGATGACGATGATAATAAAGCTATAATAATTGTTGATCCTGTGCGTGGACCAATTATCAAATATCTATTTCAAGAATTTGCGACCGGCAAGCACACTCTAAAAACACTTTGGAATTTATCAAAAGAAATAGGATTATATACTAAAAACAAGAAGAGACCTGGATGCTTTATTAGTAAAAATACATTATATGATGTTTTAACTAACCCTTTCTATCATGGGGTTATGTGTGTCAAAGGTGACTTTTATAATCATATCTATGAACCTTTAATAACCAAAGAATTATTTGATAAAGTACAAGATATCTTAACAGGTAATGGCAATCATAACCGCAATAATACAATAGAATATGCTAAAACTCCATATACTTTTCGTGGTTTGGTACATTGTAAAGAATGTGGATGCTTGATTACACCTGAAAAAAAAGTCAAAAAGAATGGAGCAACATATATTTATCTTCGTTGTGGTCATCCAAACAAAGAATGTCATCAAGGTATTGTCAATGAAAATATCATTATTGAGCAACTGAAACGAGAAGTTATGGATAAGATTACACTTCCGCCAAAATTACAAGAAGTAGTTAAAAATAAACTTGTTCAAGACTTAAATGATACATCTGTTTTCAATAAGAAAATGAAGACTAATATCACAAACAAGCTCACAGAACTCAAGATAAAAGAAGACAATTTGCTTGATTTCTACCTAGAAGACAAATTACCACAAGCAAAATATGAAGAAAAACAAGAACAGATTACAAAGGAACGTCAAGAACTGGAAGCAACTGCTGAAAAATATAAGAATATTGATGGTGATATGAAAGACAATATCAATAAAGTTATGGCTCTTGCTTGCAATATTTCAAGGCTTTTTGATATGGCAAACGCAACCAGAAAAAACGAATTACTGCAAATACTTATATCAAACTGTCAACTTAATGGTTCAAGGCTTGAATACAATATAAACGCACCTTTTGATAAATTACTCAGCAAAAGTTATACAGAGTGGTCAACCATTGCTATTGGGCATCTAGACGAGTTTGAGTGTTTGAAAGTATAATTATTATTAGTTTATGTTATATTATTAAAATATTTATTACATACCGGCTTTAATGATACCTCTACCATATTTAGCCTCTAATTCATCAACCAAATGTGAGAGTTTGTCATCGTGGGGTTTGGTTTCTTCAAATAATGACTGTTGGATTTGATTACCATAAGCTAGATTTTTGAGAGTTACTCCGGTAGATCTGTATATCAAGTTAGGTTTATATAGGGTTTTCAATAAACGATTTGCAACTTCTCGTACTTCTTGGTCACTATTTGTCGGATTGGCGAGTTTGGTCTCTATGGCAAGATATTTGAAGTCTTTAGTTCTCAACATCACTTCAATTTCACTACAAAAACCATTCCAACGGCGTAGTTTTTGACAAGCTTCGTGAACGTGTCCATTGAGTTCGTGCTCC
>JAGCEE010000180.1 GCA_017650795.1 Clostridia bacterium
AATAAGAAGTATAAAAAGGCCAAGAAAACCAATCATGCCTGATATAAAAAACAAACAAAGCGAACTAAACAGATTGGAGGAAAAATCAAGCATGATAAAACCAATTTTTGATACAAGAATAAGAGATAATAGTTCCAATTTTTCTCCTGTTGATAAGTTTTTAACCGAAGAAGCTGACGTGACAAATGCATATGCAAGTAAAATAGCATCAAAAGTGTCAGTTATGCCAGAGGCAAATGAAAGTGGTTTTGATTTAAAAGAAGCAGTAAACCCAAAAGAAGATTTAGAAGAAATAATGAAGAGTTTTGACTTTTTTAATAATGGACAAAATTAGGTTGAAGTAATAATAACAAAACCAATAAAAATACCTAAATTCTTAGGTGTTTTTTTATTTTTAAAAAAAGTAATTTAAACATGCAGGTAATCTATTGTTTTGCTCATATTGCATTTTGTAAATTTTTGTGGACAATTATTAAAAAAGCATATATACTAAAAATACTTACGAATGAGGTTAATATGAAGTGTATATATTGTGGTTTTGAGGATTCCAAAGTTATAGATTCTAGGGCAACCGTAGAAACAAATTCAATAAGAAGAAGACGTGAATGTCTTAAATGTGGTAAGCGTTGGACTACTTATGAAACAGTAGAAGATACGCCAATACTTGTTATTAAAAAGAATGGTTCTATTCAACCATTTGATAAAAACAAAATAATAAACGGTATTATAAAAGCCTGTGAAAAAAGACCTGTCACATTGGTTCAAATTGAAGAGATTGCAGACGATATCGAAAAAGAACTAAGAGATAACTTAATTCAAGAAATTCGTTCTATAAAAATTGGCGATATGGTCATGGAAAGATTAAAGCCAATAGATGATGTTTCTTATATAAGATTTGCTTCGGTTTATCGTCAGTTTAAAGATGTCACTAATTTTATAAACTTCTTAACCGACATAAATAACGACAATTAAAATACTAAATACTTAACATAGAGGGTAAAATGAAGACAAAATATGATGTTTGCGATGCATCAAGAGTTTTCTTGTGGGTAGTATTATTGCCTCAAATATTAGCATTTGTAACGGTGCTAATTTTTTCTATTTATTTAACTAAAACAGAATTAGAAAATAGTGTGTTTTATCTTATTTGCTGTGCTCTTGTATATCAAGTTGCTTTTTTAATTATATTTTTATCTTATAATAAACGAAACAAAATTAAAGGTTTTGATGCAATATGTATTAAAACAAAACCTAATGTAAAAAACGTTTTGTTGATTGTTTTAATTTCTATTATTGCATTTTCTGGATTTGTAAACTTTATTGCATTAACCGAAAGGGCATTTTTTGCTTGGGGATTTGTGGAAGATGGCTTATCGCTCCCTCTTAACACTCCTATTTGGCTAATTGCAAACATTATTCTATCTTGTATAATTCCAGCAATTATGGAAGAAACAATTTTTAGGGGAATAATATTTAACGGATTAAAGCGTAGGGGATTTTGGTTTGCATGTATCATAAGTTCCGTATGCTTTACAATTATCCACTTCTCACTATTTAGTTTAATTTATCCAATGGTAATGGGCGTTGTTTTTTGCTTGATAGTTCAAAAAACCGGTTCCATTGTTTATTCTATGATTGCCCATTTTTGTAATAATCTTATAGTGACTGTAATAAACTATATAAATAATGTTAATGGAACAAATTTTGGTGTTGTAAATGTTTCTACCCAATGGGGTGGAGCAATAGTTGCAATAGTTGCAATTTTGACGTTTATAATTATTTTCTTTATTAGCAAGTTTATCACACCAAGCAAAACACAAAATAAAAATCAAGAGGTTGTTATTGCAAGTGGCGAGGAGCAAAAAGGCGAAAGCATAAAAGATAGCAGTTTGGAATTGCCAAAAGAAAACAAATATTTAACACTATCAGTTGCCGTTGGCATAATTATGTGGATTTTAATATTTATTCTATCTCGTGTGTAATTTGGAGTTATAATGGAAAAACGCAGTTTATTTTTTGATACTAGTTTAATATATTTTATTGTTATAGTAATTTTTGTTGGAATAAGAATAATGGGTGGCTTAATAGAAATTTCTGATGCCTTTGGTACTGTATTAAACATAGTCATCCAAGTTGTTGCAATGTTTTTAATTCCACTACTATTATATAAATTTTTACAAAATAAAAA
>JAGCEE010000181.1 GCA_017650795.1 Clostridia bacterium
TTTAAACAAATACTTGGATATTAACTAAACTCTTTAATAATGCCTTTGACATTTAACATTATTTAGCGACAATTTTATTATAAAGTTTTTCGTATTCCAATGTGTTGTAATGCTTTTGTATTTTTTTATTAAGCCTACCCTTTGTTTCAAGTAGCCATACCCTCCAATATTCCTCAGGAGATACATCTAGCTTTTCTATTGATTTATTTATTAGAGCCAATTCATTTTTTTCTTTACTATTTAATTCATTATCTGGGTCATAAAGTTCTCGCCAAATCATGTTTTTTACTTTTTCTCTATCGGGAGGGGCGGTTTTGTAATAAATATAAACCTTATTCCACAAATCCATATCGTATGGATCAAAATTCTTTTTAAAGTCGCTATCGGTTAGTTTTGCCTCGCCCGAAACCAAAGATGACTCGTACTTAATAAGCTCTATTTGTTCAATCAAACTAAAACAATCCATTAGTACCAAAGCGCTAAGAGGAACACAAACAAGTATAATCATACCTAGTCCACTTGCACAAAAGTTCATGATGTCTCGCAAAAATCTTGGTGTGTTTATATATTTTCCAACAACAAAGTCTTCTCTTGTGTATCCGTCATGATATGCATTATTTGAGCCTTTTGTTTTGTAAAAAATATTTCCCCAATCATCTACATATATTCCTATAACTTGGTGAAAGTATACGTCCACTCCCAACTCCTCGGCATACTCTGGTGTTTTTTCATCACTTCGCTGTATTTTTACTATTTCGGAAAAATCGGCAGTGGTTGCTCCTTCGGGATTTATATTTTCTGGCGAAACATCTAATTCTTTACCACCTTCATAGTTATATTCAATTATCACACTCTTTTCTGTATTATTATCGATTGGGTCATGGAAGTTATAAAAAGCAATTATATCTCCAAGAGCAATACTATCTTTATTTGCTAATTTGGTAATAACTGTATCGCCAATTCCAAAGCCCATATCTATCATTGAACCAGATTTAATATTTACAAGTGAATAACCAAACACTGCCACAGGCTTACTTTTTTTACCAGCCGAAAGCATTGACAAGCTTGACAAAAGCGCTATTATAATTATTGGAAAGAAAAGTATATCTCCAATTTTACCAAATAGCGAATAAAGTGTTAACGACTTTTTGTTTTTCTTTTTTCTCATGCTTATATATTACTATTTTTTATTATTTTTTACAAACATTTTTAGTTTTTTAACATTACAAAATTTTTATATTTGTCTACCATTAAGTATTCGCCCCCGTCTTTTAATGCACCCTTGTAAAATACATTAAAAATAAAACCATCATTTTCGGCCATCTTGACCTGATATAAACTATACCCAAGCAAACTCAGTAGTGGATTTATATAGTACATGTCGTTTTTAATGTAAACGACTCCAATGAATATAAGAACCAAAAAGAATATGATTGCCATACTATACATTTCTATTTCAAACGTGACAGCAAATAAAACAAATAATGAAAAGTACCCCAAAAAGTGCTGATCAGTTGTGTTGTTTTTGTTTATTATTTTAATCCTTTTGCCTTGCATTTTTTTTAATGATTTTAAATTATAAACAAGCCCCCAAAATCCGAAATTTAACAATAAAAAAAGTACAATAAGTAAAAAAATATTTAAAAAATTCAATGACCAGTTATTGTTTAAAATTTCTATAATCTCTTTAAAAATAATTAGTAAAAATAATGGTGAAAAAGAAGAAAGATAAAGACATACACGATTTAATAATTTCATGTAATTATTATTTTTAAATAGTAAATAAATATTCTATTTTTTCATTAAAAAGTAAATATATTTTTTTATTTTTTAAATATATTTTAAATTCATTTCTTGTTAATACGTCTTCTATCATATTTTTAACTCTATTTAATAATACAAGTTTATTTATAACTTTTAAATAATCATGAGTAAAAAATTCCGACTCTAAAACCCTGTATGCTAATTTGTTAAAGCTTGGAATACCCTCATAAAAACTAATTTCTAAATAAGCAAAACTTTTTTGTTGCTTTAAAATAAATAGCATACTATTTAATTCTTCTGGCGGTGGGTAATCTTGCATAATTGAATTTATCCAAAACTCAAATTCTTCTACCATATGTTGCCCCTTATTAAAACCGCCATAATAATAGTGGCTATACTGGCGATTAAAAATATAACTGCCAAATTAAAATATAAAAACTTTATCCATGCAAGTTTACTTGTTATTATTATTTGCCTTGCTAGGTCAATATCCATTTGGTCCGGCTTATATCCTTTTAAAAAAGTATAATTCTTTTTTATTACATCCACATATCCAACATCACTAAAATGCATTATGTCAGTAAATAAACAAAGATTGGGTTCTTTTTTTATTCTTTTTTTTTGCCTTATTCTAACCCGTCTTGCTACAAGTGCAATAAAACTATATAGTATTGCAATAAGCGAAAAAATAATGCTTGCAACTGCAAACATCGTTTGTATATTATTTGTGCCAAAAAATGTTGTTGCAAATGCTGTCACAGCACCTGCAAATGTTAGTACAATGCCATGTTTTGACTCGGCAAATTTCATATCATCATAAACAACTGAGTATATGTATTTTAGTGTCTGCTTCATAATTTTATTGTTAGCATATTTTTTTGTTTAATTCTATTTTGATCGGTTTTTTCTTATTTCTTTTATTGTTTTAAATGATGAATACTTGTTAAGCATATGCATTATGTTTATTTCTGATAAAACCCTGACCTCCCCCGAGTTAAAAACAACATAAATAATATTAAACTTTATATTTGAACACCTATTAACAATCTTAAAAATTGGCATATCTTCACCCACCGCAAATAATTTTATGCCTGCACCTTTTTGAATTTTTTGGGGATTGATTTTTAGTGTTTTTGGCATGTACTTTGAAAACCTTTCGGGACTAATTGTACCAGCAAAAAGAAATATAGCAATATAAAGATAAGTAAAGTTTATGCTAAAAAAAATGCTAAAAGCAAAAAGAATCAACAAAAATAAACTTATTATGTAATTTAAAATAACCGTATATTTGTATACTTTATCCTTGTCGTACTTTTTGGAGATTAAACATATTAAAATTCTTCCCCCATCTAGTGGAAAACAAGGAATTAGATTAAATAGCCCTAAAATTAGATTACAAAAACAAAAATAGTCTAAGTAATAATATGTTTCCGGAAAACACCACCATATGCTAACACACAATATGCTTAAAACAACATTAACTAACGGCCCTGCGAGCGCAATTTTTATTTCGTCATTTCCATAAAATTGTATATTATTAAAGTTTAAACAAACACCATATGGCATTATATATATGTTTTTAAGGCTATAACCAAGTTTTTTTGCCACTACAAAATGTGCGAATTCATGGATTATTACAACCAAAAAGTATATTGCAAAATTTTTAAATCCAGAATAAAAACCCAACAACAAACAGAATGTAATAAATATTGGACTGAGTGGAAATCTTTTGTTTTTCATGGCATTATTCCTGCCACATTAACTAAAATAAAAAAAGTATTAACAATAATTCCAAGTAGCAATGTTGCAAACGGCAATAGTTTAATTATGTTAGAAATTTTAATTTTATAGTTTAATAAAACTATATTTTTCTTTTTTGCAAAAGCCACAAAAACTTCTTGTCCAAAATGCTTTTTTTTCATAAGATATTTTATGGTTTTGTGTGGCGTTTTAACACAAAAAAATCACCACCTCTGGTGATTTTTAATGTATACTTAAAGACACCCATAGCAATGTGAGTGCCAAAAGTTATGCCAACTTAGTCGGCATCTTTATTTATTCTTACATTATATCTAATTTTTTCTTTTGCTGAAACCGCTTTAACAATTGCTCTTATGCTCTGTGCAATTCTACCGTTTTTTCCAATAACCTTGCCTATATCATCCGGTGCAACTGTTATAAGGATTTGTATTTCGTCGCCCTCTCTTGACGACTCAATTTTAACGACCTGCTCATTGTCTACTAAGTTTTTGACAAAGTATTTAACAAGTTCTTCCATATTACACCTCTATATAAATATTTTAAACTATTTTTTTTCTATAGCGCCAGATTTTACAAGTATATCTCTTGCAGTGTCGGTAGGTTGAGCACCATTTTTAATCCATGTGCGAGCTTTTTCGTTGTCTATCTTGATTTCTGCTGGATCTGTTAGAGGATTGTAAGTTCCAAGAATGTCGATAAATCTGCCATCTCTTGGGCTTCTAGAATCAGCAACAATTACTCTGTAAAATGGTGACTTTTTATCTCCAAGTCTGGTTAATCTAATTTTTACTGCCATGTTTTTTCTCCTTTTTAATTTTTATATATTTAAACCAATTTGGTTGAAATATCGATTATTTTTAGCATGCTTTGTATGCGAATGAGCAATGAATAACTAAGGATAAATTATAATATATTTTATTTTTAATGCCTTATTTAAACATCACTAATTATTGGTTTATGTAAATTATTTGGCATAACTTATAATAACCCAAATAGTTTGCCTAAGCCTTTTTTGTTTTTAAATTGTTTTAGCATTTCCTTTGATTGTTCAAATTGTTTAAGTAGTGTGTTTACATCTTGAATAGTTGTTCCACTTCCGGTTGCAATTCTCTTTTTTTGGCTTGCCTTAATTAAGTCTGGATTTCGTCTTTCTTTTATTGTCATGCTTTGTATTATTGCTTTATTTTTTACAAGTATTTTTTCATCTATTTGAATGTTTTGCATTTTGGCTGCAAGCCCAGGGATCATTGAAATAATATCGTTGATATTGCCCATCTTTTTAAGGTTGTCCATTTGCGATAAATAATCTTCAAAA
>JAGCEE010000182.1 GCA_017650795.1 Clostridia bacterium
AAGTCCCATAATATCTTTGGCTCTTTACTTGCTATCTGTCTCGCCATTGCAACTTTAATAAAACTTTCTTTTGAATTATCACAATCATAATGTTCATTGATTTCGGTTGCTATCCATAAACCATACGAATTTCCTAAAATTTTCTTATAACTGTCAGCTTTCCCACCACCAGCAAATATAACTACTTTTTCGCCTGTCTTTGTTTTCACAAATAAAGCTTCATTGTCTTTGAATTTTCCCCAACGACATCTGCCCTTAAACAAACACTCTAAGCCAAAGCCATTGCAATAACCTATGTTCAACTTTGCATTTGCTATTGTGCTACCACTTGCCAAATGCACTACATCTTCGCAAGTTTCCAAATATGCTTGTGCTAATATACAATTATCAATCGTTTTACCAGCACGCACACTACCCTCTGCTACTGACATCTTGCAATCAAGCCCTTTGCGTATATATTCTTTGTGCCTATCCCCAAAAGGTTGCCATTCTATTGTTTGCATTCAACCACCTTTATTTTATTATATTCTTTTTATATCTCTTTGTCAACTAAAAAAGTCGCTTGTTGGCAACGACTTTAACACATGATAAAAAAAGGTTCATTAAATGATAAAAATTTACACGCTATTTTTTATAGAAAACAACCAAAAACTCCAACAACTTAAATGGCAATCACTTTTCAGCGACCCCACGGCTCATCCAACACATGGCTTGGCGAGCATACTTAATTATAACTTATATATTTTTTATTGTCAACTATTTTGGTTTATGAAGTAAATTTACTAAACTAATATTTTCAAAGTCCATTTTTCGCCTTTCGTTGTATTCTTTCATTGCTTTTTGTATGTCTAATTGTACACATGCTTTATGCTCATTTTTTACAACTTCTCTATCCCTTTTGTTCTGTCGCATCGCCTTAATAATTTCAGCATTGTTTTTTCTTATTAATTTTCTTTTATCTTGTGCGAGTTTTCTTTCTCTCTTGATTTTTTCTTTTTGCTGTTTCTTGAATTTATGTTCTTGTTCTTTTAATTGATTTTCATATTCTTCGTATGGTGTCATATTCTTGTCCCCATTATATTCTTGATAAATATTCACAAAGCGAATTTACCATTTGCTGTGCTTGAATTTCAGCTTCCTTTTCTTTCTCTGCTTCTTGCCAAACTTTTTTCTTTGTTGGAAGTTTTACTGACTTTGCAATTTCTAAATCGATTTCAAATTCTTGTTGTGCATAGTCTCCATAATTTACAAAGTAAGAATGAGTTAAAACTTCTTGTACTTTCCCAACTTCACCTATTTTGTTTTTTACTCTATCACCAATCTTAAATTTCATACATTTCCCCTAAATCTTATATTATACTTTGGCTCATTCGCAATCGAAATCACAAACTCCCCATTCCCAGCATTTTCCCAAATTCTTCCAGCAACTGCTAAATCAATGTTTATCATATCTTCATACTTATATTGTTCTTTTGCATCGCTGTTCTTCAATTTTGTTTCACTACTTATAATCGTTTTTAACCCTTTGTTTACTCTATAATTTATTATACCATATAAAACTCGCTTTTCAAAGTCTTTTGGTGGGAATTTATAAAGGTCATCAATATATAAAACTTCAATATCTTGTGCCTCTTTAATTAATTTATTAGAATTATCTATATTCTCCATTAAGTCCGCCATAAAATCTCGCCAAACTAAATATAAAATTGCTTTTTCTCTTTCAACATACTTATTCAAAATGCAACTGCATATCTTTGTCTTTCCACTCCCAGTATAACCACCAATATAGAAAAAAGTTTCTTCACTATCTAAAAACTTAATCGCTTTTTCTTTTATCGACTTTTGCCAACTTTCATCAGTTCTATAATTATCAAATGTTTCTCTTTTCATTTTTTCGGTTATGCCACTGTGTTTTAATGCTTCCAAACTCTCTCGTACTTTCATACACTCGCATCGATTACACACTAAATATTCATCTTCATATTCTCCACCTTCGACTTCATATTTAACCTTTTCTAATTGATAATATGACCCACTATCATTACATCTCTCACAATGATATACATTACTATCAAATCTTGGTTTTAATTGATTGTTTAATCTTCGGCATTTCTCTATTAATTGCTCTCGCTTATTTAATGCAAGTATTCTCTCTTGCTCTTCCTTGCTTGGCTCATGTTCTGCCATTAACTTATCTAATTTTCCAAACTCCATTAATCATCTCCCCCAATATATGTCCCTACAAACCCAGCATAATCTTTGTTTAATTGCTCGTAATCTATCGTTAAGTGCTGGTGTTGTTGTGGCTTTTGATAACTCTTATTATCTTTTAACTCATATATTGTTTGCCAACCGTGTTCAATGCTTTGGTCTAATAACTTAACCATTAAATCACAATCATTGTTTGACATCTCTTTTAACTTTTTAATAAGCAATTCTAATGCTCTATTAGTCATAGGTTTCTTTATTTGCTTTCGCATTTTTATAAACTCTATAAGTTCTAATTTTACTTTTTCATTCTCAAAATTTTCA
>JAGCEE010000183.1 GCA_017650795.1 Clostridia bacterium
ACCATATCATCTCCAGTACAAGCATTGAACTCAATATCGTATTTCTGTAACTCGGCATATTCGTCTTTAAATGTTTTACAAACAAGGTGTTCCATCAAATGTGAAATTCCCTTTTGACCATCCTGGTCAAATAGACCACCCATATTGTATGCGATAGTGAGATTAGCCATTTTAATGCTAGATTTAGTGTAGTAGTATGCCATAGAGTTTTTTCTCCTTATTTCATATAGTTAATAAATTCTGTTGCTTGTGCCATAAATGCGCCGATACCTTCGTTAATAATGAAATTAAAAAATTCTCGGCTATCAAATGGTTGTTTTTCAAAATCTTCAAGTGTATTCTTCACCTGAGATTTAAATTCTTCGGGAATACATCTAAATGAAATCAATTTTTGGTTTCTATCAAATGATTCCTGTAGATTATTTTCTACAATCCAATCGTTCAAACCTTCTTGATAGATTTTAGCGAATGTCTTTGTTCCAACACCTCTCTTTAAAGATGGGATGTTGTCACTTCTATCACCTCTTACAACCTTTTCCAACAATGCGGCTTCAGGATTAATAATTTGTATGTACTCTTCTTTAATCGGGTCCCATTGATGGAAGTTCTTGAAAGAATGTAATTGGTAGAAATCTTTATCTGTTGAAACTAATGTTATATCCCAATTTGGTTGTGTCATTACTGTCAATGCGATTAAATCGTCTGCTTCCAAATGTGGCACAGTCAAGAATTGAGCTTGTTTCATACATCTTTCAAGACCCAAAACGAAATTGTTATTTACTTCAAAGAATTTTCCCATATCTACAACGGAAGATTCTCTAGCCGCTGCACGATTTGCTTTATATTCAGGATAAATGGATTTTCTCCAGTTACCATCATAAGATTCTTTACAATAAATTACTCGGTCAGGATTAAAATTCCTAATTAGTTTTCTTATACTATACAAAATTCCGAATTTTATATTCAGTATAAGATACATCAGTTGGGTCTGGAATTTGTGCGAACAAATGTCGCATACACAAATTGTGAAGGTCCACCAAAAGAACTTTCTGTTTTTCTTGTTCAGCTGGTGCGTCTACGAAATCTTCTATCATATAAAATCCTTCTGTATATCTTCTTCTAATTTATATTGTTTTTGGATTAAACCACTGAATATGTTGTCAATGATATAATCTATTTCATCGTTATTCATATTATAGAAATTAACTTTGTAGCTGTCAATAGATTCACCCAAAATAGTTTTTTGTGTATGTCCTGTATAAGAAAATTTCATTTTTTCTTCTATAAATCTAACCACAATTTCATCCGTAAAAGGTCTATATTTGAATATAGTCATGTTCAAACCACTATCAGGATTAGCCATTGATACTGAACAATTTCGTAATTCAAATTTATACTGTGGAAATTTAGTTCTTAATTTGTCATAAGCAATAGCAAGAAAAGCCTCAGCATTCATAGAAATCCCTTTGTGCATCTTCTAAATCGTACAGATTTGCCAATACTTTCTTGATAACTTCATCGCTCTTTTCCATCAAATATGGGAACATTTCTCTCAACATCTTGTGGTCGCAA
>JAGCEE010000184.1 GCA_017650795.1 Clostridia bacterium
GTGGCAATCTTGTTAGCAAGTTTCTTACACTTTTCATCAATATCATCAGCATTGTAGATTGAGTCTTGATGAGCATCCCACCATTCATAAAGTTGAACAGTGTTTTTGCCATAGATAACCACATTATCAAGTTCAATCTCAATATTTTCATTGGCATCGTCTTGACAATAGTCATTGGAGGTCTGACCAAATAACCTTGTGTGTGATTCATCAATGATTGACATAATGCTTTCATCTTCACATTCATCAACCCAATCACCGACAATAGTTTGTGTAGTATAACCACCCAAAACACTTTGAATAAGTTTTCGCAAATCATCACCCGATACATCAATAGTATCGGTGTGATAAGTTACTACTTCAGGTGTTTGGTTGTAGTCGGTCTTTTTGAATTTAAGTTCCGCTTTCATTAAATAACCCCCGCTTCATCCATAGCCTTAATGTGATTTACAAAGCCCGGTTCAAAAGCTGGAATCTGAATGATTTCAGTCTTGAAAGTGTTAGCCTTATACTTTTTAATGATTTCATCGTAGTTCGGTCCGCGAACACCATTACGAATAAGTTCATTAATTTCGTGATAGGTTACACCCAAGTTTTCTTCATCGGTCTTACCACAAAGACCATCTGTAGGAGTCTTGTGAACAAGTTCATAAGGAAGACCAAGTTCATCACCAATGGCTACGATTTCTTCGGTAGTCAAGCGAGAAAGTGGGCTAAAGTCGCCGGCACTATCACCATAAAGGGTAGCATAGCCGACCGTATCTTCACTAAGATTACAAGTGTTCACAACTCGTCCACCAATGTTCTGAGCTACACCATAAAGGACAGCCATACGAAGGCGAGGTGGCATATTAATCTGTGCCTGACTAGAAATGTGCTTTTCGTTAATCTGGTTCACAAGATTCATAAAGGCATAGTTGATATTGACAACCAAAGATTCAATACCAAGGTGCTTGATAATCTTTTCCGAATCTTCAATATCGGCCTGAACACCATTAGGCATCATAACACCAATAACATTTTCCTTACCAAGTGCCTTTACACAAAGTGCGGCACATACGGTAGAATCTTTACCACCAGAAATACCAATCACAACCTTACGGCCATTGGTCCTCTTAAAGTAGTTGCGAATCCATTCAATAATCTTTTCAGTGAGAGTTTTATTCATAGCTCAGTTTTCCTTTTTTGTTGAAGTTAAAGTTAAAGAAATGCAAATAATCCAATGTTTACACATACTAAGAACCATAGTAACATAGTAAACCACTTTGGAATACTGCCTTTTGTGTAGATTGCTACAATACCAGCAAAGATAGCTGCACTTAAATTCATCATTTACTTATCCTCGTTGATTACATCAATTTGCTGCATATTGAGAATGTACTTGACGGCTTCTCGGCACTTGGTTTCATCACCATTTTCATCTGCCATAAATCCACAACCAGCAAAGTCCATTGTAACCTTCTTGTTAGGATAGCAAGCACGAATAATTACTGCCTGTGCGAATGGGCAAATTGGGTTTACGGTGCCATAGATAATAAATTCATCAATATCTTCAGCAAGTCCGAAGATTTCCTTCCAATCGGTGTAACCGAAGGTTTCCTTTTCTACAATGATTGGGGTCTTGGAACAAGCATTAAGCAATTCCTTAACGATTTCAAAACCCGGTGTACCTTCAATGCAGTGTGGGAATGGAAGATTCTTACCTTCAAGGGTTTCAAGATAATTCTTGTAATGCTTGTCCTTAGTAAAGACTACTGGACGAACAGCATTGTGAATACGATTGGCAACATAGTTAAGCTTCTTTTCAAAGTTTTGGTTTGGAAGTGCACCAGTTACAAAATCTACCTGGCCATCAACGCAAATTTCCTGCTGTCTTTCCTTGGGGGTTTCTGTCTGAATCATTTTTATCTCCTTTTGTTTTTATTTTAAATTAGCATATTTGCCAAAATTAGCAAATTTTTCAAAGTTGTCAACTATTTTATCCGTTTGGTCTACACGGTCAATAAGATTGTAAGTAAATGAACATTCACCTCTACTCATAAACGCACGGCCATAAGTATGTAATGCAACATTCAATACACAATGATAAAGAATGTTTTCAAGTATTGTTTTTGAACAACAAGAATCATTTCTTGAATAATATTCCCAAGGAACAATCAACTTTTTCTTGTATGTTTTCTTATGACCAACCATATCAACAATTGTGTACTTAAAATCATACACATTGGCAATACGATGATTCTTAGTAGAACGAGTAAACTTAGTTGTATATGCCATTACTTGATTTCCTTGTAAAAGTGAGTTTCTTGAATTTTTACAATTTTCATTTCAAAAAGATTGTGGAACTTATTCTTAAAGAAATAATCTAATCTATCCTTTGCCTTTGCTTCCGTATCAAATTTCATAGCCCATTCAGGACTCTTACAATAATTGATGAAAGGCTTAGGGGCGAAATTCCAAGTTTGAACTAACAAACCCTTTCCATTCTTGATTACAAAAAATTCTTTAGTCATAAGCTACCTCTTATTTTGTAACCAAAAATAAAAAGAAAAAGTGTAATTGTCAATAGTAACAACCACACTTTTATGTAAAATATTTTTCACTTAAAGTCGGTTTCAATCGTATCAATACGAGTTTCAACCTGAACTTCCTTAGCTCGTTTAAGCATTTCTTCAACCTTGGAACGAGCTTCTTCATATTCATCATAGCCATCAGCACCATAGAAGAAAACAACTTCCTTTTGTTTTTCAACGGACTGAGCTACAATGATTGTTTTCTTTGTTTCGTCCCAAGCAACCAAGAATCCATTAACACCAGGTAACTTTGCGTATGTGGTATCATTTTCTTCAATGGTATTGTGCTTTTCCGAAATTGTAAGATTAAATTCTATTACAATTTTTTGAAAGTCTGTCTTTGTAACCATAATTTAACCTCCTTTAGATTTCTACTTCTTGAACAAGAATTTCCTGCAGACCTTGATTGTGATATAAGTTGAACTTCAAACTTTTATCAAACAAGTCTTCATCGTAGCCAATTTCGGTATGCTCAAGTTCAATACTCTTTTCAATGGAAATATTATTTTCCACATTCTTCAGAATATCTTGGTATTCCTTTCTAGCTACTTTAATAGCCTCATCAAGGTCATCCTTGAAAGCAAGAATTGTGGTACAACCAGCCCAATCTTTTCTTGTGTGAATTACTGCATATTTTTTCATAATTACTCCTTTAGTCCGAATGGGTAGTCATCCAAACAATTTCATCTGTGGCATTATCTACAATAATGGTTACATCGTAGCATCTAAAGCTAATTTGGTCTTCATCTGGTGCGACATAGCAATAAACACTATAATCCTTTGGGAATACCTTAGTATCATCATACCAAGTATCATCACATCTACAACCATTCCAATTTGAAAGTGGTGTGGTGCCAGGAACAAGTGTACCACTTTGAATATCTTCATCTAAATCATAAACAAAGCCTTCAATTTCCGGGTCTTGTGCCGTATAGAAACCTGTAAAATCTTTATTTACAATATTGATAAAGTTTTTCTTGTGTGGATAACGATGTGTGTTTTGATTGTAAGCCCATTTAAGACCATACTGCATCCACGGTTCCCAAGTAGCCAAATCAAAGTTGGAATACTTTTGATTTGACTTTACCTTGAGTTCAGCAACACTACTCAATGGGTGATACTGATTGATTGTAATATTTCCTTTACAATAATCATCCCAAAGGGTCAAAGCATCGTTAAGTTCCTTGGAATATGAATAATTATAAACACCCATAATTACAACCACGGATTTTCAATCTTGAACTGAGTGCCATTTGTGTCGGTGGCTACAATATCACCAAAATCATATTGACCGTGCTTCACATTCAACTGGGATTCTACAGTATTGGTGAGAGTATCGCAAAACATTCTATCAAAGACCGGTTCTTCTTCCATCTTGGATTGCTTGTAAGCTGCCTTTACATCCCTAAATTCGTTTGGGGTAAGGGTAACATTGACCGTTCCAATTACTTGCTTTGTGTCAGCATTCTTGATAACTTCAACAACACAATTCAAGTTACCTACTGGCGGTGGAGCAAGTGGGGCAGGCATTGTGTGTGTACCATTCATAAAGGTAATTCCAAGAATACCATTGGTAGCACTATCAACCGTAAAGGTCATTTCCCAATATTTAGGCTGCTGGGGCTGTGCTTGCATTTCTACATCACAAGAATAGTTGAAAGTCTGATAGTTCATATCATTTTCATAGTTTTTCATATAATCATCTTCACTAAGATTTGGGCATCGCCATTCAGCATATTCAATAGCTTCAGAGAATAGACTTTCCAAGTCAATCTTAGAATCTGGATTAATTGGGTTGATAACCTTGATTACTTTGTTAAGACCAAGACGCTTACAAAGATTTTCAATATCCTGAATGCTCCAATTTTCATTGAAGATTTCGGTTGGCTGCCAACTAGCATTAGCTACATTGTTGTGGGTACAACTACCACCACAATACTTACCACCATCATTGCAACCACAATCACAATCATCTTCATCATCTTCATCACTAGATGGGGCAGGTGGCTGGATAAAGTTTTGTGGAACATTACTTTCGGCTTGGTTAAAGATGTAAGCAAAGACCTGCATTGTAACTCGGTCAGCTACACTTTCAAGACCAATACCAAGAATTGTATCGGCATTAGACTTAATGTGAATCTTACCTTCATAAGTAGAACCAGCCACATCAATCTTGACGGTAAATCCACGATAATCAACCTTTCCACTAGGTTCGTTAGTTACAAGACCACGGAATGAACAAAATGAACTTGGGTCATACTTCTTAATTTCGCCCTTCTTGTAATCTCGCTTTGATGTAACCTTGTAAGTGTCAGTAAACACATTACTCTTTTTAATAGTAAAATCAATCCAATCCTTGAGGTAATCGGTTTCAATCTTTTCACCTGGATTAAGCTGTCTAAAAGTTTCGTCTGCCATAAAGTTTTCCTTTGTTGAGGTTAAAATTCTAATTGTTTCTATTATAGTATTTTCAATACAAATTGTCAAGATTTTTAATGTAAAAGTTTGTTTACATCTTTTCAAAATCCTTTTCAATATCAATAGTTTTCTTGATAGTCTTGTAGAACTTATCTTTATAATTATTGATTTCGTTTTGTAAAGTTATAATCATCTGCTGCTTATCACTTACATTTTCCTTCCACTTACCCAAGTCAATGTTTTGAATTACATTTTGGGCTACTTGGAATTTCTTCGGTAAGGTAGTTGTCATAACAGTCTTAATCTTATTCGCCACTTCATCAAGATACTTGTTATCATCAAACTTAAACATTCGCTTACGAACATCTGTAGTGCTATTGGGGCTAATCCATTGGATTATATGACATTCATTGTAAGAATCTTCCTTATTGTAACCATAGGGCTTCAATTCAGTAATACTCTTATTCCCATTCTTTGACAAATAAGTTTTTACAATATTTAAGTTTACACTAGGATAATAATAAGTAATTTCTTGAAAATAATAATAAACAGTATTTTCCTTTGTAAAGGCATTGTACTCATTAAATTTACCTATACTTATTTCAATAATACCCCTATTACTATCTTCATCAGTAATATCTTTTCCTAATGAACAATTCTTTAAGCCATATTTGAACCTGAATCCATTGTGAAACATTTGATTCATTGTTTCTTTGGGTTCACCAAAGAATACACCGGTTCTATCCATTAAAGATTTTACAACTTCGTACAATTCTTTTTCTAAATGTTCTTTATACTTTGACAAAATCTTTCTCCAAGTCTTTTAATCTTTCATTAATTTTAATTATTTTTTCTTTTTTACGAACTAAGTTTATTTTTTCTTCTATAAATTCGGGTGCTATATCATCAAATGAAAAAACATTATCCATATTAGCATTTATCCGTTCACCAAATATAATTTTCTTTGTCTTTGGTAACATTGCACCAATCTTATCACCCCACGAACTATCTTTTTCACTTAAATACCATTCCGTAGCATACAATCCATTAGGAACAGCTATACAACCATTCCTAATGAAAACCGAAAATATTTGTTCTTCTGTCATTCGCCAAAGTCCTTTTCAATATCTTCAAGTCTTTCTCTAACCATTTCAAGTTTGTAAAGTTTTCTTACATACGAAACACGGTCAGAAATATCCTTTGGTGTAAGTTCATCGTAATCCATTTGCTTGAAATGATTACAAGAAGAAATACAAGGATATTTGCTAGTAGGATAAGTAAACACTACCAAATGGTCTTCGGCATAGAATCCAACACGGCCATTATAATCTTGTTCTACCCGACAAAGATTATCTACAAATGCTTGATGAATTTCACCATAAGTCATTAGTCATTCCTTGTCTTCAACCAATCTTCAATGATTTGTGCGTGGTGGAAGCCCAACTTAGGAAGGTTATCCAAGTCAAACCAACGAGCATCCGCAGCATCATCACTTCCAACAGCCTTCTTCATCATATTCTTTGGAAC
>JAGCEE010000185.1 GCA_017650795.1 Clostridia bacterium
AATACCGGTATCTGTTGGTGTTGTAAGATATTTCATATAATTTATCTCAACAACTACAATATGCCCTTCCTGATATGCTTTAACATTACATGAAGATTGTTCAATCGTCAGAAAATCAATTGTCAGATTGCCTGTTAAATCTTTTGTATGATTTGCAATATCATATATATCTTTTGCCATTCCATTATAATATTCAATTGTAATTTCACCATTATCGGAGAAAATATTATTATCACCAACAAAAGCATTAAAATTATTTGTAATTGGTAAAGTATAAACATCACCATTTAAATTAAATGCAGTGCAAAGTGTTTCAAACTCACCATCAGTTATTGTTGGTGTTGTTGCAGTTGCAAGTTCATATATTAAATAACCACTAGGGACATTATCAGATACAACATACACATTACCAGTTGATGCAACAGATATACTTTCTGATGGTTTATTAGTATTCTGATTATTATATGAAGTGGTTGTATATAATTCTGACAATACATTTGCCACTGAGGAATTATTGCAAGGTTTGCAACCTTCAATGGTTATTTTATAACCACCCCAAGAAGTGGTTGTATATGATAAATCACTAAGATCAACAAATGCATAAGTGCCTAAAAATAAACCACGGAAATATTCAGCACTTGAAATATCACCTGATAACTGCACAACTTTTGTTGCATTATCAGTGGTTTCAATTTTTTTCAATGGTAATGCTAAAGAAGTATTGAAATGAACAATATCACCGGTTTTTGTTTCTGTCACACCAGCATCATTATCAGCATTTACCCACTTTTCGGTATCAGAATCATAAACAAGTGTTTGCCCATCCTGTGGGTCATTGATTGAAAAGCTGGAAATAAAAGAACCTATTGCCCCGAGCTTTTCTTTCAAAAGGTCTAAAATCTTCTGTAAAAGTATTGTAATCATGTTTTTATACCTCGTATAAATTAATAAACAGTTAAAAGCATTTCAGCACAAAATATGTCAGACATGTGTTGTATGATGTTAAAAGCCTGTACTTTTAGTTCCTGTTCCAACATCTGTTGCGAGCTCATCACACCAATGTTACCATGAACACTAATATCTGTTTCATCTTTACCGCTTTTTTCATCTTCTATTTTGTGACCATATGTAGTATCAATGGTTTCACCATGTTCATATTCTGTTTTGGCATTTGTATATGATGTTGTACTGGTGGTTGTGTCTTTTCCACTAGTGCCACTAACTGCACCCGGTGTTGTTGTTACTTTTTCTTTTGGTGTATAGTCAGAATCATCATAACCACTGACTTTAGTTTCTGTTGTGCTTTGTATCTGTGGTTCATATTCTTCTTTGACAGTCGTTGTGCCACTGGGTGTTGTTGTGTCTGTACCTGTATGCATGTCTGTGTCAGTGCCACTGTGTGTTACTGTGGTCTTTACACCCGGTTTAAATTCCGTGTGTTCTTTTCGATCATAGTTTTCAAGCGGTGCATATTCAATGGAAAAAGCATCATACCACTTTTGGAAAGTCCTTTTATATTTATTCCAAAATTCTGCACAAATAAAGTAAAAAAATTCCGGGTCTGTATATAAGGGTTCAAAAGTGCCACCAGTGGTAATAATGCTGGTTAACAGGGTTTGAGCATCATACATGTCACTGTCAAGTGTCCATGTGTCTATGATGCTTTTATTCATCCTGTTTAATTCTTTCTCCATCCCGATTAGTGTCATTCGTGCGTGCATATTCTACCTCAATACTAGTATTAAAATGCTTGTTTATTATTTCAAGTGATTCTTTTAATGTTTCAACCCAGCAACTTAATCTTGCCTGACTTTGTGCACTTGCAAAGTCTGCCTCAGAAGTCACAAGCCTTTCTTTTTTCTCAATTGCAACCGGTAAACCTATTTCAGTATAAAAACTGTCTAATATCTTCTGCATGTCATCAAGCATTTGACCAACAATGTATGTCTGTTTAAAATCCTGATTCCATGTTTCAAAAGGGTCTTTACTCGGTATTACCTCACCATCATCAGATTCTAGATTTTTATATATTACAAGTGTTTCACCGGCTTGTACTTTGTCATAAATCTTTTTTAAGGTGTTTGCTTGTGCCTCATTCTTTGCAGATAAGATCATAGGTATTTTTGCGTTTATAATACCCATGTCAATTGATTTTGAAAGTTCTGCAAGTTTTGTTGCGTAATAGTCAATAATGTCAAGACACCCACGCCTTACAAAACAATCAGGTGTGAGTTTTAAAACCTCACACTGTTTACCTATTGTTAAAACACCTTCATAATAAGGGTTTGCAATAGAACATTTTACCGGTTGATAATAAAAGTTTCTGCCACTGACAGTGCAAGGTTGAAAAACAATGCCATTTTCCCCGAATTTTAAAAGGTCTTTTCTTTCTGTCTTAAAGACTGCGACATAACCCAAGCACCAAAGACAGAAATGAAAAAAATCTTCATTCCATCCTACTGGTAAACCCTTGAATATAATGGATGAATCAATTTTATGTAAAAGTGATCTAAACCAATAATTATATTCAAGGGTTTTATTTTTCCAATAGGTATTAGGTACATGCAGACTTTCAAGAAGATTAATATTTTCTTCAGTCAATTCAAACATGTCTAAAACCTCATTTGTATTACTTGTACTTTACTTCGATAACTGCCTTATTAGCCGGTGCCTCAGTAAATGTTATTGTCTGTGTTGTACTGTCATATGTATAAGCATCAGTTTCAACACCATCAACTGTAACTTTCAAAATCTCATTTACTGTACCAGTTAAAATAAAATCATCCTCAGTACCATCACCGGTAAATGTTTCAGACAGGTCGGAAAGATAATAAAGAATGCAATTCTCGGTCATGTCCTGAATAATACCATACTTGAAATGCCAGAAAAGGTTTCTGTATAAGTGTCTAGCATTGACAGGTGTGCTATACATTCCATAGAACTTATTATTTGTTCTGATTGCCTCAGTATCAAACAACAGACCCAAAACAAGATCAATCTTAACTTCTTCAGATGTTGCACCATCAGGCAATGCCGGTGTTACATCAACAGAACCGGGTTTGTCAAATGACTGCCAGTACTCAACACCCTCACCATTAATATCCGGGATATACTGAGGATTAAATATTTCAGCATATGACATCTTCAACTGAGTGAAAATAGGTGAATAATACATGAACTTCTGCATTGACTTAGGTGTATGACGGAGTATGTCATAAGTCACCTGATTCGGTTCGTCACCAACTGTTTTAGTAACAGGGTCATGGTATTTTGCCGTTCTGTTTGCAAGTCTGTCAGAATCAATCTTGAAACGAGCCGTAAAGAATTCCAAAAAATCAACCCTATGAAGTGTCAACAGTTCTTTCATGCTATATGCAGTGTCATATGTGTCATTGAATTCCTTCAAAAGATTTACTGCACACTCAGCACCTAAATCACCTTCATCAACCATCAGTTTATTAGCACCGATACGAGAAAGAACAACCATTCTGTTTCTAGCCTCAATAGTGCTTTCAATGTCATTCTGCACTTCGATCATTGCACCATTGATAAAATCAATAAATGATCTTTCATCAGTAAATGCAATCTTCAACTGTTCTTCATAAACTGTTGTTTCTTTATCCCATGTAAAATCAGAAAAGAAATTATATTCAAGTGCCATTGGAGCGTTCTGTTCCCACTGAGAACCAGCACCGGATTCATCATCAAGACCTGTACCTAAATTAGTATTTAGGTCTGTGTTAAAAGCTCCTGATGCCTGATTATCACGAGCATAAAAACTGATTTTCCTGATTCTGTTTTCAAAAGCATCAGAATCATTTTCCGAGATTAGCTTAAATTTTCCGTTATAAGGTCTTGATGCAATAATGGTTCGACCAATGAGAACTGAAAGACTGTTCAATACATTCTCAACACCACTTGCCAAAACCTTATTACCAGCATCTACAAAAGAACTGGTATCTACTGCAACAATATCGGTCTGACCTGTTGCCTGTCTGACCAATGTGTTCATTACCGAATAAGCATCTTTTACGCTAAATGTTACTGGGGGCATAATTAATTACCTTCCTTTTTAATTAATTCTTCAAAAGCATCTTTAAATTCTTCATCCTTATTTTCGGGTGCTTTTGTTTCTTTTGGTGTTTCTTTAGCATCAGCGGTTTCAGCCAGTTCAAATAATTCTTTTACATCACTGGGTTTATAACCGGCTTTTGCTAATTCAACAATGTCTGAAATACTGATTTTTCCCATTTTTAATTACCTTGTATTTCACCTTTCTTTAATATAGGTATTTTTAACATACCATATTGTTTTATATTTGTAAACAAATTGATTAGTAATATTAAAGTAATGACCTTGGTGCAATCATGCCGTAAAATGTCCAACAGTGTATAAAATAGTCAGCAGTGAACATGTTATCACTGAAAATTCGACCCATGTATAATTCCTTTACAACATCAATATCACAGTTTTCTTTAATGTCTGAAAGCATCAAATCAAGATCATTATATGTGTTATAGTCAAGTGATTTATCAGATGTTAGATGGTGATATTTTGACCTGTTTTCAATCATGTGCAGAACTAAAAATTCACGAACATGTGTCTTGGTATAA
This sequence comes from Clostridia bacterium, assembly GCA_017650795.1. GTDB lineage: Bacteria > Bacillota > Clostridia > Christensenellales > UBA1242 > HGM11367. Next base: position 4,614 of record JAGCEE010000185.1, read on the forward strand.
TGTATCATTGTGTTTTCTTCTACTTCTATGGTTTCCCATAAACATCTTCTTACAAAACAACCTACTATTACATTAGCTTGTGGGTCATACATGGAAAATAACATTTTTTCCTTTACTCGTTCACCCGGATTGCTTGGAATGTCAGAAGTTTCAGGTATCTGCCATTGCCCGGTTTTTATCATTTTTGAAGTGGTATATTTTGATGCCTTTTTACCAATGGTTTCACTATATGCACAATATTCAAGTGACACCCTTAATACACCATCATCAATTGGAAATTCTTTGGTTGTTATAGTTCCTTGTTCACACTTATTAATATCAAAACCATAATGTGTAAAATATGGTGAAAATTTTGATACTGTATTAGCCACAAGGTATATAACCACATCTGTTTTCATTCTGATTACAGTGCTTAATACCTGTTCATATTTATTCAGTTCATCAACCAAAATTGTTTCACTGCCACTCATTTGGATGAATTCATCAAATAATATGTACTTAACATCAACATATGGTACTGATTTAGTGTGATGTGCAGTTGAAAGGTCTATACAATAGCCAACTGTTTCAACCCTTTTACCTTTATCATTCACAAGATAAAAACAACTGCGATAATAATAAACAGTAAAACCAGCACCATAAATTTTTTCTATTTCACTTTGTAAAGGGTCAAACAGATTTTGCATTAATGAGGCTTTTACATCATCATGCCACCTTCTGATGTATACAAATCTTCTACAGGTCTTTTTATTCT
>JAGCEE010000186.1 GCA_017650795.1 Clostridia bacterium
GGTTGGGATGCTCTTGAAGCTAAACTTACCGAACTGAAAGCCCAAGGTTTAACTATGGAACAGATTGTGGAAATGGAATTTAATAAAATGGGGGTAAAGAATGGTTAAGGTACAACTTTGGGAAAATAAAGAATTGTTTAAGGCAAACGAAGGTTTGGAAAAGCCCATTATTGGTTTGTTGCTTGAAAGCTCCTTTGATAAATTCAAGTATCTTAAAGACACTATCAAGATTTCTGGTTCTAGTAAAACACATATTGCTGTTCCTGTAGATGTGTTCAATTCTAGTATTTTGGGTCTTGCTTATCGTGAGGTTCATTGGGCAAATAGTGAATATGAAAAGGATTTGTGGCAGAAGTTGATTGATGATTTTGATACACACAAATTTGATAATTACAAGGATAGAATTGTAGTTATAAAGGAAGTCTAATGAAGAAACCTGAAGAATACAAATGTCACGAAATAATGACAAAGTATAGCAACTCCCATTCTCACGAAGATTTTCAGTTTGATAGTGAAATTATTTTCAAGAAAGAAGATTTAGAAAAAATCTTAAATGATTGTGGGTTTACATCTTATAAAAGGACTGGACGTAGTAATCTTCATTATCATAAAGATGGTGTTTCAACAAATGAACGATTCTGGGATTTTAGCAAAGATGTGAGATTGCGTGAAATTAATGAAATGTATTTAATCAATGAAGTTACCAAGGCAAAAGTAAGGTATTGTTCATTGAAATACTTTGGTGAATTTGTTCTTTATGAAATGATTGAAAGATATTTCCATTGGGGTCAGTGGGCTTTTATTAGCACTACACATGATGGCTGGATTTTGAATGATGGTGTAACATTTGAACAAATCCGAAAAGAATTTGTTCCACAAGTCTATGAATGGTTGAAGGAACATCTTGAACAGGCTGTTACTAAGGTTTCTTTGGATAATAAAAAGCGAGTAATCAAGCAAAAGAAACAAGCCATAGAAAGTGATGTTGACCTTAAACTTATGGACTTTATGGATGAATTGAAGAAATTTGATTTTCAGACTGAAGTTAAAAATGTTTCACAAACAAGCATTTGTAAAATTTTCACAATTAAAAAGTTATTCCATAATTATACTGGAATGATTAACCCAACAATTTCAATTAGAAAGAACATTAGTGGAAGTTACGATATTAGTACAAACATCAATCAGGATGCAGACTTTGACAAATATCGTAAATTGCCTAATAATGGTGATAGAATCGTTGAAATTGTGAATATGATATTGGGTGATTTCAAGACACTGCCAACCAACCTTAAACACGCAGTTATTGAAAATTTTGCCGATGTAAAATAAAAATTTACAAAAAAATAAGTTTAAACCATTGACAAGTTCAATGGTTTTTTCTATATTAAGGTATGTAAAAGGGAACAACAAACAACAAAAGAGGTAACACATGAACAACAATGAAATTCTTTCCACTTGCTACACTAAGTCGGTTGAAGCCTATATGGGTGGTCAGGGCTATGAAGGTTCTAATTCCCATTGTTACAGTGGCGATGCCATTAAGAGGATGCGAGAA
>JAGCEE010000187.1 GCA_017650795.1 Clostridia bacterium
GAAAACAATATACAAAAAAGTTTAATGCCAATTTATCAAGTTTCAAATGAAAAAAATTCTTGATTAAGGTGTAGCAAGATACAGAAAAATAATGTATATTAAGCACATCAAAATTAAGATTTTTAAAAAATAAAAATTATACATACTATATAAGAAAAGGAAAAAACAAAATGAAGAACATTCTATCACATAACATTATTGCGATGAGCGAAGCCCTCAAGGGTTGGTGCGAAGCCGATGTTCGTGGTTTTTCCTTTGACCGTGAAGCAGGTTTTGAAGATATTGGACGAAGTTAGTTCACAATAGATTTTTATGGATATTATATAAAGTCATTGTGAACAAACACAATGGCTTTTTTAGTATATAAAAATAATTTTAATCCGGCGTAACACTTTGCGATAGCCAAAGTAAAAAGCTATCACCTATGGGGTCGCATGTACCAAGGAGGCGATTGAACTTAGCAAGTTTGATGTGGTGAGTCCGATTCTCACCGATTCCACGAAACAAATTAATTATGGGGTCATAGTGTAATTTGGTAACATATCTGCCTTGCACGCAGAAGACTCCGGAATCGTACTCCGGTGGCTCCATTACAAACAAATTAAGCCCACTACTGCCAATCTAGTGACGGCACCTGCCTGAAAAGCAGAGTAGCTTGGAGCGTAACCAAGAGTGGGCATAAATGGCACTTTCGTATAGAAGTTAGTACATTAGGTTTTCAACCTAAGAAAGAAGGGGCAGTACCTTCAAGTGCTACTAACAAATTAATTCGGGGCCGTAGTTCCAATTGGTTAGAACGCCAGTTTGTCACACTGGAGGTTGTGGGTTCAAATCCCATCGGTCCCGCTATGGCGAGGAGAATAAGTATTCCATTCGGTCTCATAAGCCGAACTCAGTAGGGGCGGTACCTACCTTCGCTACGAAAAATAGGAGTATGATGTAACGGTAGCATTGTGGTTTCCAAGTCCACCTGTTTGGGTTCAAATCCTGATACTTCTGCTAACAAATTAATTATTCTCGGCCTAGTGATGGAACAGTAGACATGCCGGTCTTAGAAACCGGTGCTAGAGATAGCGTGTAGGTGCGAATCCTACTTAGGTCATAAACAAATTAAGGAGAGATAGAAATGGGAACAGATATGTAATTCTATCCAAAGGATAAGCCCCTGAGACATTAGGTTGTATGGGATAGCTTATTCGCTAATAGTTTATTCTAAATTCTTCAAATAAATTATTAGCAACATTTTTGGGACTTTAGACTACGTTAGCTAGGTCACCACCCTTTCACGGTGGAGAATCGGGGGCGGCACCCGGAAGTCCTATTACACCCGATTAACTCAGTTGGTTCAGAGTGACTGCCCTACAAGCAGTAAGTCAATGGTTCAAATCCATTATTGGGTATTATCCTCATCTATATCAATTTGGTTAGATAGCCACTCTGATAAGGTGGAGGTTCTTGGTTCAAATCCAAGGGTGAGGACGAAAAAGTTTTGATGTAAACTAAATTTGTGTGGAATAAATATGAATAAAAATAAAAATTATATTTGGTATAACATTTGTTCAATTCCATACAGTTTGACTGCAGCAAAATGTTCAAAAGACCCGTAATAAGACCAATTCAAAAGGTTTGTGAGTTATCCTTGTTGTTTGGCACAAAGATTAAAATGGAATGTATCCGCTAGATAGAAACTCAACTATCGTAGGGTATATGCGGAGACAAAGATTTTTAACAAAGGATAGAAAGATGAAGAAAAAGAAGATGTTTGTAGAAAGGGAAACAGAAGAACAAAAACAAGCTCGTTGGGCAAAGCAAAAGAAGATGGCTAAATCATTCGCAAAGCAAGCCGGTGTTAATTTACCCAAAAAGGTAAAAACACAAAGCGAAAAATACGATTATTAATTTGTATGGAAGTGTGGCAGAGTGGTTTATTGCGTTCGCCTTGAAAGCGAAAGTGGGTTAATAGCTCACCGTGGGTTCAAATCCTACCACTTCCTTTATACACCGGTAGCCGAGCAAGACTACGAATCTTGTAACCGTAATTGGAGCTGAAAATGTAGGTTCAATCCCTATCCGGTGTACGAATAAATTATCATCCCCGTGGTGGTGTAATGGTAGCACAGCAGATTGTGATTCTGTTAGTTCGGGTTCAATTCTCGGCCTTGGGATAAACTAAATGATTATTGTGGTGGAGGTACGTCGCCATTTTAATTTTCCACAATAATCATTTGTATGCACTTGTGTCCCGAGTAGCGAAGGGGGCGGACTGCAAATCCGTTGTAGAAATACCATCGTAGGTGCGAGTCCTACCAAGTGCTTAATGCCCCATTAACTCAGTTGGTAGAGTAGCTGACTCTTAATCAGCGAGTCCAAGGTTCAAGCCCTTGATGGGGTACTATGGAAGATTAGCATAATTGGTAATGCAGCAGATTACTAATCTGCCGAGGTAAAACTCTTGTAGGTTCAAGTCCTGCATCTTCCGTTAATTTGTATGCACCTATGTTGTAGTGGTAGCAAGCGACTTTACCAAAGTTGAAGCTCCGGTTCAAATCCGGATAGGTGCTTAATGTCTTATTGGTGTAATGGTAACACGAAACTCCTCCAAAGTTTAATTTCCGGTTCAAGTCCGGAATAAGGCTCTAAGACTATGTGATAGCAAATTAAACTAGATTTGAACAAACTATTACATAGGACGTGTTTCAAGACCACAGACAAAGTGGTCTTTTTCATAAATATAATATGAAAAAGTTTGAAGAATTTTGCAAAGAATATCTTAATGAAGAAACCGAAACTATTGATGAAGCTTCAGTAGTTACATTTGGTGGAAAAACATTTCCTAATAATGGTTGGTGTGTAATCTTGGCAGGTGGTCCAGGTAGTGGAAAAGGCTATCAGCAAAACAATTCCATTATGATTGATGCCAAAGTGTTTGATGTTGATAAATTGAAAAGTATGTATGTTAAAGCTGCAAAAGCAGGTAAGATTAACGATACAAAAGACTATGACTTTAAAAAGCCTGAAGATGTTGCCGCATTACACAAGATAGTAGCTGGCAAAGAATATGATAAAACAATAAAAAATAAATTCTTTGCAAACAATGAAAAGTTACCTAATGTTATTTTTGATGTAACTGGAAAGAATGTTGCAGAATTAAAACAATATTGTGAAAGGGTAAAGAAAAAGGGTTATAAAACATCATTGGTTTGGGTTGTAACGAATCGTGATGTAGCCTTGGTACAAAACATTACAAGACCCCGTGTAGTTCCACAAGATATTTTCCACAAAATTCACAATGCTATCCTAGCTAACCTACCAGACTTTATAAAGAATGAAGCAGCCACTTGTTTTGATGAATGTTGGATTCTATTTGGCACAACAAAGAAATTGCCTAAGAATATGACTCCTGA
>JAGCEE010000188.1 GCA_017650795.1 Clostridia bacterium
ATAAAAATAATGCAAATGCAGGTTTAAAAGACAAACAACAAAAAAGCGAAAGGAGTAATAAAACATGAGTGTTTATATCCTTCCGATTCTAATTGTTCTATTATTTGTTTACAGTTTTTTTAAAAAGGTAAATGTTTATTCTAGTTTTGTAGATGGCGCAAAATCTTCATTTGATTTGGTACTAAATATTTTTCCATATATTGTGGCAATTTTAGTTGCGGTTGCACTGTTTAGAGAAAGTGGACTAAGCAATATTCTAACCAAAGCAGTAAGTCCTATTTTTAATTGTTTAGGAATACCAAGCGAGGTTTGCGAGCTTGTTCTTCTTAGACCATTTAGTGGGTCCGGTAGTCTTGCCGTTTTAGACGGAATACTTGGCATGTATGGCGCAGACTCTTTTGTTTCTCGCTGTGCCTGTTGCATTATGGGAAGTAGCGAAACATTATTTTATGTGACAACTGTATACATATCCAAAACATCAATCAAAAAACTTTCTTTCGCAATTCCGGTTGGCATTCTCGCCTCTATTTTTGGCGCAATAATGGCTTGTTTGATGTGTAGAATATTTTAATTTTTCTTGCTCTGCATCTTTTTTAAAACCGTTATTCTATCTCTTAATTCTATTGCCGTTTCAAAATCAAGTTGCTTTGATGCAACATTCATTAAACCTTTAAGGCGTTCAATTTCCTTTGTTATATCTTTTGGCGCCGTTTCGTCTTTTTTGTTAAACTCCAAAGTATTTTTAATTTCTTTAATTATTGTTTTTGGTACGATTCCATGAGCAATATTATATTCATTTTGCACACCCCTACGCCTTGCCGTTTCGTCAATGGCTCGTTTCATACTGTCGGTTATTGTGTCTGCAAACATTATAACCCTACCCTCGCTATTTCTAGCCGCTCTACCAATGGTTTGAATAAATGCCGTTTCCGACCTTAAAAAGCCCTCTTTGTCGGCATCCAAAATACAAACAAGTTCAACCTCGGGCAGATCCAATCCTTCTCTTAAAAGATTTATACCAACAATAACATCAAAGTCGCCACGTCTTAGTCCTGTAATAATATCAATACGCTCCATGGTGTCTATTTCGCTATGAAGATATTTAACTCTAATTCCCCTTTCACTTAAAAATGTGGTTAAACTCTCTGCCATTTTTTTTGTGAGAGTTGTGACTAAAACTCTCCTGTTTTTTGCCACTGTTTTGTTTATTTCATTTATTAAATACTCTATTTGTCCTTTGGTTTTAACCACCTCCACAACAGGGTCCAACAGCCCTGTTGGCCTTATTAACTGCTCGACGATTTGACCACTTCTTTCTTTTTCGTAAACTGCTGGCGTTGCCGAAACAAAAATTGTTTGGTTTAGTCTTGTCTCAAATTCCCTAAAATTTAATGGCCTGTTATCAAATGCAGCAGGAAGCCTAAAACCATATTCAACAAGACTAGATTTCCTTGCCCTGTCGCCATTATACATTGCCCTAATTTGAGGAATTGTCATATGGCTTTCGTCTATTATTGTTAAAAAACCTTTTGGAAAATAATCCATAAGGGTATATGGTGGTTCACCTTCGCTACGGCCATCAAAATATCTTGAATAGTTCTCTATACCACTACAATATCCAATTTCTTTCATCATTTCCACATCGTAGCTTACTCTTTCTTTTAATCTTTGCGCCTCTATAAGCTTTCCATTCTCTTCAAACTTTTTTACAAAATAATCTCTGTCTTCTTCTATTTGATTTATGGCATTTACAAGCCTTTTTGAGCCTACGGCATAGTGCGTTGCAGGAAAAATCACAATGCTTTGAATTGACCTCATTTTATCACCGGTTATTGGGTCAAACTCCCACATGCCATCAATTTCATCTCCAAAAAATTCTAGCCTAATGGCAATTTCTGAGCTATTAGAAGGAAAAATATCAAGAGTGTCGCCCTTGCTTCTAAATGTTGTTCTTTTAAAATCTATTTCGGAGCGCATATATTGAATTTCTATCAATTTTTTGATAACGTCTTCTCTTGAAATTTTTTGTCCTACACTAAGTGGAAGTTGAAGATTATAATATTCTTCGGGATTCCCAAGACCATATATACAAGAAACCGAAGCAACAACTATTGTGTCCGAACGTTCCAAAAGGCTCATTGTTGCTGCCGAGCGAAGTTTGTCTATTTCTTCATTTATTGACATATCTTTTTCTATATATGTGTCCGAAGAAACAATGTATGCTTCTGGCTGATAGTAATCGTAATAAGAAACAAAATATTCTACCCTATTGTTTGGAAAAAACTCCCTAAACTCATTACAGAGTTGTGCCGCAAGCGTTTTGTTGTGAGCAATTACTAATGTTGGTTTATTTACTTTTGCAATTATATTTGCCATGGTAAAAGTTTTACCACTTCCGGTAACACCAAGTAGCACCTGTGAGGCAAGTCCGTCATTTAATCCATCCACTAATTTTTCTATGGCCTGTGGCTGATCGCCTGACGGCTTAAACTTTGATACAAGTTCAAAATTTCTTTGTTCCATTTTTATCCTTTAAAAATTTTTTTAAGTATTATACCAACAACAAAACTAAGTAGCGCAAAAGCAAGAGTCCTTCCTATTGCAAAAATAAGCTCTTTTCGTTTTCTAAGTATGTCCTTTTTAAAAGTTCTTGCCTTGCCTTTTAATGTTATACAATAATAATACCCCTTTTTGCTGTCAGACACAACAAAATCAATATAGTTTTCTTTGGATAGCATGGTCATTATATCATCTAATTCACTTGTGGATATTAAATATTTTTTTGACACAAACTCTGCAATATCTTGCGCCAAAACAAGATATGACCTTTTTTCTGGGCATATCTCGTTTAGATACAAAACAACGAATTTTTCTTTTTTGTCTAACATGTTTTTTGTAATAAATACTCTTTGATTAAATAATAAAAATAGCCTACGACAACTCTTATAAATTTATTTTTTTATTACATGCCCAACTTAAAAATAATTAGCATGCAATAATAATTACCCACTATTTTAAAATTATGGCATAATGATTTTTGCCAAAAATGAACCTAAAAATGCAAAGAAAAATACCAAAAAATAGCCTAAAATCCCAAATTTTATGAGTTTTTTATCGTTTTTTCGTTTTTGCGAGCTGTTTTCTATAATTTCATATGCATTTGAATTTGGCATCACGCAATACTTTTCTGTATCTTTATATTTAATTATTAAGTAGCCACATTTGTTTAAATAATCCATACAAATTTTTACACTTGTTTGATCCGGTTTATACTTTTTTGGAATTGCCCCAATAAGTTCCCCAACTTCAAACACTCTAAAGCTTCCCTCATTACATTCACAAACAACATAATTTAAAAGTGCCATGCATCTTTCATCTAACATAAAAATATTTTAAGTAAAACTGCAAAAATAATGCACCTTGATTCGCTTATTTTTTTTGCAAATAAAGAAAACAATCGTATTCACTAGTGTTGTTCTTGCCATCTAAAAAAGTGAGCTTTAGGGCTCACTTTTTTAATATTACTTATATTTACTAATAAAAATTAGTTTTTCCAAAGCCTTTCTATGTTAAACTTTTCTCGTGTTTTTGGCTGAAAAATATGAACAAAAATCTTATCAAAGTCTACAATAATCCAATCTGCTTTTTTATAACCCTCCATGCCAAGATTTACCATGCCAAATTCCTGTTTAACATAATCTAAAAAATCTATCAACATAGAAAGTGCAAAGTTTTTGTTATCGGCAGTACATACAACCATGTACGAAAAAACATTACCGTTTTTTACTTCTAAAATGTCGGTATTTTTTGCTCCATATTTATATAAAAAGTCGGCAAAATATCTTGCCAAGTTTAGTATATCCATAATATATATTTAGTTTAACGACATATATATTATTTGTCAAAT
>JAGCEE010000189.1 GCA_017650795.1 Clostridia bacterium
AAACTAACTTTTTATCGTTCATAAAAATTACCTCTATATAGTTATATTATTTCATTTTTATTAAAAAATAAACAACAAAAGCAAAAAGCACACCTTACGATGTGCCTTTCGGTTTCATCCACGACCTTTCGGTTGCGTTTATTACATTGGTATTATAGCACTATTTTTTGCGCTTGTAATACTCAACTTGTTTTAAGCGATTTTGCGCTTGTGTTTTTGATAAGTTCGGTTTGCTTAAAGGTTTGCCACTTTCACTACGAACTTGATAACCTTGTTTCGTTTTGACTATCATAAGTATTTATTAAGTTCTTGTGGATAATCGTTTATCGCGCTCGGTTGTAAATCGCAAGCATTACGATACCACGCGATTAACTCGTTTTTGCGTTCTTCACTAACATTGTCAATTCCAAAGTTAATGTTTTCTTTTAGAATATCAAACGCTCTAAATAATTTTTCGCGCTTTTGTCTTAATACTTGTGGACAAACATTTGCTCTATCTTTTACTGACATAACTTAATCTCCTTTACTCAATAGGTTTGTAAACCGAATAATTAAATGTGAAATCGCTTGGTGTGTTGTCTGTGTTATCATACTCAACCTCTAAACTACCACCTTTCTCGCAAGCAACTACGGATGGATAAGTAGAAGCAGTTTGGTCGGTTGGTGTGGCGAGTTCGTAGTAGAATGTCGCATTACTAATTGCTTGTGTAAGTGTTAATGTTGTTCCACTCAAAGTTCCAATTTCACTAACAACACCTTTATCACAAATGATATTTGTTGTATTTGATTTCATATCGCTAAATGAAATTGTGTCGCCAACAGAACCACTTTGGTTTGTCTTTGTTCCAACCCTTACCTTACTCAAATCATCCTTAACCGAACCTGCGCTACGCATTTTTGGTAAAGTTAAATCGTAATCTTGTAAAACAAACTCGGTAAGAACTTCTTGTAATGGTTGTGCGTTTGGTTCAATGAGTTCGTAGTAGAGATAGACACCATCCATAGCAGTTTTAAACTCACTTGTTGTCATATTTACATAAGCATTATCATAAATGGTAATATAACCACTTGTTGAAATAGCAATACCTTGAATATGATTTGAGTTAATGTCATCGCTTGTTTGTGCTTTAAAGTTTTCACAATATATGTTGCCAATTACATAATTTGTGCTTGGTCGCACTGCGTTAGTTCCAACTACATTGTTTGTAAAGAAATTATTGAAACCGCCCTTAGACCAATTTAATGTTCCTAAATCAACTCTACCGATTTTTCTTAAAGGCACATTACCTGACATTTTACTATTTCTACTATAAAGTTTCGTTGCCTTGTTATCTACGATACTACCCTCGTTATAAGCGTTGTATTCGTATGGGTTAATGCCTCTCTTTTGTAATTCAGTAATTGCCTCATCAACTGTTGAAACACTATCAAGTCCCATAGTGGTAAGGTCAAAACATTGGAAATTAGAAACCGTAAAATTATCTCCAACATTGGTTTGTGAATTTGTAGCAT
>JAGCEE010000190.1 GCA_017650795.1 Clostridia bacterium
ATAAACAGAGGAATTATTGTACTATATTCAGTAAACTTAAAATTAGTCGGCAAGGTGAATACTACACGAATGAATCAAATAACTATAACTTATTGAGTTATATGATAAATCCGATAAGTATTGATGATATTCTAAGTAAAATGAAAACCTTGATTACCGAATACAAGGAATTGAAAGTAAAATTTAAGAAATATCAGATTGAACAGGACTTTGTGTAATGAAACTTGAACAATTTTTACAATCACTTGAAGACATTGGAATGACTAAATGTGTCAGTCGTCACGATGATTTTGTTCAAAAATTTTCGTTTAGTAATAGTGATTTTGCTTTCATTACCGTTTGGAAAAGCATAAGAAAATGTATAATTTGGTCAAACATTCATATTATTGATGGTGAAATAAGAGTAACAGAACTTGATAAACACCAATATGATATTGATAGTGAAGGATATGTTATCATAAACAAACTTAAAGAATTGATTAAACTATACAAACAAATGAAAATTGAACTTAAAATGAAAGAACTTAACAAGGACTTTGTATGACTTTTGATGAACTTGCTACAAAACTTGATGAACAACTCAAGTTAATGAATCTTAAATTCTTCTACTATGATGAAGAAGATAAACGGGAACAAAAAACATCATATTATTTCATAGATGATGAAACTTCTTTGGTGGTAATTCGCCATTTCACTAAAGTAGTCCTTTTTACCGATTCTATGAAAACACAATTCTTCAATGTAATTAAAGAAGATGAAATTAATGATAAAACCCTTGATTTGGTTATCAAGGCTATCCAAAAAGTCCTTTCTGAAATAAAGAAAGAAAAAATCAAGGAAAAGATTAAACAAATCAAAAAGGATTTCTAAGATGAACTTTCAAGAATCAGTAGATAGGGATATGAACTTCTATGTGTTTGCTCGGGATTTGAACAAACACTTGTTAGACCTTAACTATAATATGGTTTCTACAGTCAATGAAAGTTCAAGTATAAGAATTTATAAGTTACCATACTATGAAGATGGTTCGCCTTATAGTTTCTTTGTCATTAATTACACAGAACACGTCATAGATTATCGTAACATACCTGAAAATGATACTTACTGGCATGCCTTAGATTTTCAACTTGAACTTATTACGCAAAGTGAATTAGATGCCCTTAAAAATATGGCAATTAAGATTCAAGAACAACTAAAGAAAATCAAGGTTGAAAATAAAATTAAAGAATTGGAAAAGGACTTTGAATGATTTCTAAAGATACACATAATAAATTGCTTGCTCTTGGTTTACATAAGGATGCCTTTAACAATTATTTCTATAAAAACCATACTGAATCGTTTATCTTTACTTTTGAGGATTTGTATTGTTGTATATACGATTTCACCATTAAAAATACTAATGAGGGGCTAGAAATTTTTCATAAAAGTAATGTAAGTATAGATGATGAAAACAAATTAGTGAACTTGATGAAAGATGTTATCAAACGATATAAAGAAATTTCTATTGAACTCAAAAAGCGAGAACTTGAAAATGACTTTTGAAACTTATACAAACAGACTTGTGAAAAGACTTGAACATCTTGGTTATGTTTCACGCAAGAATATAAAGACTATATCATTCTACTTACCTTACTACACGAACAATAATGATGGCAGTTCCGATTTGTTCAACATCTATTATGAAGCGAATTGTGTAAAATATATGGAAGACTTTAATGATAATATATGGTCATTAGTTCATAGTTATGATTATGAATCACTTAAACATCTTTATTTTCTATCTAAAGATTTTGTAATAAGAGCTAAAAAATTACAAATTCAAAACAAACTAAAAGAACTTGAAAAGGACTTTCAAAATGATTAACTATGAAACATTCGCAATAGCACTAGAAACCTATCTTACATGTTTAGGTTATAAAAAAGATGAATACGTCTATACTATCTACTTTATGTTAGGAACATTTGAAATGTTTTGTATTGAAAGAAGAAAAGACAATCTTAACATTTGGTATCGTAACGATATGATGGGCTTTATGAACAAGGTAGATTTTGATAAAAACTTTGAAACTACACAAGATGAAATGAACAAAGTAAAAGAAGCTGCAGTAAGAGTATTAGGTCAATACAAGAATTTTCTTGTAGCTAGTAAAATTACTGAACTTGAAAAGGACTTCCAAGATGGTTGATTTTAATGAATTTGCTACGGACTTCAAGGAATATCTTTATTCATTAGACGTATTTTCTAAATCGCCGAGTTCTGCGGCAAATTGAACTTTTGTCAGCCCGCACAGACGACACAAATCGTAAA
>JAGCEE010000191.1 GCA_017650795.1 Clostridia bacterium
GTAATTTATAATGTGCCTATTATTCGTCAAGAAACACAAAGAGCATATATTTTTCTTGGAATAAAAGAGGGTGATAGAGGTGTTGTAAAATTTTTTGACCGTAGTGTTGAGGGATATTTACAATCTGATTTTGATTACAATTCTGACGAAAGACAACATGACATAAATGACCGTTGTTTTGAGTTAGGGTTTATTCCTGATAAAGAGGCGTATGTTTATCCAACTGATGTAGATATTGAAATTGGGTTAAAAAATAATACTGCTAAAATATCTTTTGCAAATGGACAAATTACAATAGTTGGTAATATAATTCACAATGGTAATTTGACTGTTAATGGAACAATAACTGCAACAGGTGAAATAATCGGCAATTCAATACCATTATCAACACATAAACATTCGGATGTAACAACAGGTCAAGATACAAGTGGCTTACCTACTACATAGGTTATAATTAAAATATGGTAGATGACGTAACTATAACTAATAATCATTTATATCTTGAAAACGGTGATTTAGTCATTGTTAAAGATATTAACCGTATCAAGCAACAAATTTTGACAGGGTTAAAGATTATAAAAACCGATTGGGTTTTAGATATAGATGAGGGTATTGCTTATTTTGCAGGTATGAGGGCATATCCCGAAATATTAGCAGCACAAATAAAACATGCTATAAATACAGTTGAGGGTGTTGATACGGTGCTAAAATTTCGTTTAGACATAAGTGATGACAATATTTTCTATGTATCAGCAACAGTTAAGGTAGGTAATACGGAACTTGCTATAAACGAAGAAATAAATCCAAGTGCATTGGGAGTAACAGGATAATGATTATAAATTCAACAGGAATAAAAAAATCAGATTTAACAGATTATTTAGGCTTTTGGACAGAAAAGTTAAGAGAACAATTTGGAAACGACTTTGTTATTAAGAAAGAGGGTGTTGTTGATAATATAGCAACAGCAGGCTCTCTTACTTGTATGGCATTAGAGGATGTCATGTTATATTTGGCGAAAAATATGAACCCATATACAGCAGAGGGTGAATGGCAAGACGCATTGTATTCACTTGTAGGTTTAACAAGACGCTTTGCAAGTTATACAACTATTACAAGGACTATTAGCGGTTTAGAAAATCAAGTTTGTGAGGTTGGTTCTATAAGATTTAAAAACTCTGCAACAGATGATATTTTTGAATTAAATACGGAAGTAACTCTTGATGCTAATGGTGTAGGTGTTGGTTCATTTACAGCTATTGAATTAGGTGCTATTGAATTAGAAAGCACAGCAACATTAGAAATTGTTGACGCACCAGAGGGCGTAGAGGCTGTTTATTATTCAAGTGGTAATATAACAACGGTTGGTGATGATTTTGAAGATGATAGCGAGTTTAGATTGCGTTGGATAGCGACTAATTCGGTAAAAAGTAGTAACACAGAAGGTGGTATGCGTAAGGTATTGTTACCTTTGTGTGATAATGAACCTAAAAATATAATAATTAGGCAGAATAGAAGTACGAGAGATTATCTTGATTTAGATTTACATACAATGAATATTGTATTAAAAAGTGCTGAAAGTAATGAAACTATTGCAGAAACAATTTTAGAAAATCTTGTTGACGGTTTAGGACTTGACGGAACAACAACGGTAACTTTGCAAGATAGTGAAAATAATGATATTGATATAAGTTTCACAAAAGGTGAAGATTTACCAATTAAATTTTATATAGAAGTTGTATTATTAAATGGTACAACGATAACTAATGTAACTAAAAATATAAAAGATGCTATTATAAATCATTTAGATTATGGGTTAGGTGAAAGAATTATAGCAAATGACTTTTATCAATATATAAATGCGGTTGATGGTGTAGATTATGTAACATCATTAGAAATAAAAGCTCCGGGTGAAGAACCATCACAAACTATAACAGTAGATTTTGATAAATATGCAGAAATATCTGCTGATAATATTTATGTAACAGAGGCAGAATAATGGCTTTATTAACTTATGAATTAGACAAAAAAATGCTTGAATATTCAATATCACAATTCAGAAATATACCTGAATATGTAAAGATGTGTGAGGCTTTTGCTGTTGGTTTAGGTTCTATACAGAGTGCTGTTGATTATTTGTCCGATATGATAGATGTTGATAAAGCAGAGGGTATTTGGCTTGATTATATAGGTTGGCTTGTTGGTGTAAAAAGAACAGATTTAACTGATACAAGTGCGTTCTTTTGTACTAATGCAGAAGATGTCAACAAAGAAAAATACTTTGGTTTGCTAATCAAGAGCAAAGTAATAATGCAAATTTAGAAGATGAATATTATAGAAGTCTTATAAAAGCTAAAATAGGTTATAATACAAGTCGTTGTACTCGTAATGAAAATATAAAAAATATAAAAAA
>JAGCEE010000192.1 GCA_017650795.1 Clostridia bacterium
ATATCTTGTTCTTTTATTCGTGGGTCTTCAGGTTCAATATCATAGGCTTCGTAATTATCCAAAAAGTTTATGAAAGCACCATTACCAGCAGTAGGTTCAAGGTAACAATCACTTGAATCTACCGTAATGAACATATCCAATATAGAAATACAACTTCTAGCTATTGATGTGCTTGTATAAAATTTGTCTAATTTTGCCATAACTAAAATATACAAATAAGTTTATACTTATTTAAGTTTATGTTAATTTTATTTTACATATTTAAACTTAAATAAGTTTAAACCCGATAAATTGACCTCGGCCACCACCAATAGTTAGCAAATTCACTTTGTCGGTTTGGGTCAATTTCTTGACAGAAGATTTGTTACCACAAACATTCACTAACTTTAGATGTTTCTTCTTATCCATCTTAGGTGGCTTTACAACTACACTGAATATTGAATTTTTATTCGTGTGTAATTCAATTTGTGTATATTTAATCTTCTTATAGTTTAGCTTGTATATTTCCTTTAAACAACTATTATTCTTTTCGTTGTTAATCATAAAGACTGCAATCTTTTCAAAAATGTCAGTCATTGTATAAGGATAATGAATCAAGTCATTGTCATTCAATGCCTTGTTATTCTTTATCTTCACTTTCATTACTTGAATTACTTGTTTAGATGTTGTTGATAACTTGTTAGTTTTTAGTTCAGTAAATGTTTTATAAAGGTTATCAAAATGATTTAAGTTCATACAAGCAGCACCGATAGCCCAACAAGCAAAAGCATTGGTAGTTTTCTTATCGTTACAATACTTCAATGCTTTTATAATCCTTTGCCACATCTTAGAACAATTATTGCCAGTATAGCTTGGATTTGTCTTGATATACTTTCTAATAAAGGAAATAATCGTAGAATTGTTTGATGTATTTGATTTGGCAGAAATTGCTTGTTCACTAATGTTCTTGTTTTTCAAGAATGATAACTTGTAGTCAATAGTTTCTGCATTGGACTTCTTAGACCATCTAACATATTGTAAAGGATGGTATTCTTTTGCCTTGTAAATCTTATCAACAATTTCTACACCATTTATCTTCGTATATCCACAAAGCAAGATGTAGGGAATAATCAATTCTGAAGCAACTACAGAAATATTGGTTTCATTAAAGAACTTGTTCAAAGTATTGAACTTTTTACCATAAACCTTTTCTGTATTGAAATCACCACCGGTAGCTTGTGGTATATTAAACAAATTGTACCAAACATTTATTTCGTCATTTGGTACATTCTTGTTTTGTAAAATTTTCTTTACTTTCTTAGCAAATTTAGTTCCAGTGTTTTCTTTCTTTAGAGTAAATGAATCATCAAGTGTTTCTTTAAGTATAGTATTTGCATTTTTCACCTGTGTTTTAATTTTTACCATACTATCCTTGTAACATCATTTTCACATACTTGGAAAAATTCATCTTTTCGTTAGTTTCACCAACATAGCTAAATCTTTCCTTAAACTTCTTTAAGATAAGGGCAGATACTTCTTTATCTACACCCATTTCATCAAGGCTTTTGCCAAATCGTGTGTAAATCAACTTGATTTGGTCTTTGTTTAGGTACTTTTCAATCAAATCAAGCACCCCTATGTAGTTCCACAATTTCTTCAATTCTTCTGGTGTGGGTTTCTTGCCAAACATTTCTTCAAAGATACTATTTAAGTCAGTATTCAATGGAGTTTCTTCAGTAGACATTTCCTTGTAGGCAGGCTTACCATCAACATAGACTTGGTTTCCCTCTTCGTCTTTTACTGGTTGATACTTTTCTCTTGAACCATTGTAACCATAAGACTTTGTATGAATATCGTCTGGTTGATTCTTTGTTGGCTTGTGGGTCTTTTTAGAAACCAATATACCTGGTGTGGCATAAACTACATTGTAAATTATTGGTAACAAAGCATTTTTCGCAACACCCTTGATATTTTGTTTAATATCTTCCCAGTCGGAATTGTGTGCGAATTGTGAGAAAGTAGAAGGTCTGTTCTCTTCTTGGTTGAACTTCACAAAATTAAAGTCAATTTGAACATTGGTAGCTTGTGGGTTGTATTCTTCATTTACCTTAAATACATTACAATAAACTAATGCTACTTTGGAATAACCTAGATACTTCCAACCTGCAAATTCCTTACCTACACTCTTATCCAAAAATTCCTTGATAATCTTCATATCGGCTTTATTGACTTGTACATCAATATCACCCATAGTAGGTTTAAAGTTGGTATATTCTTCCTTTGATTTTCTAAAGAACACACTAGCACTACCCGCAAAGATTCGTCTTTCTTTAATGGCTTCACTAGAAAATAAAGGGTGTCCGTATTCTTTGTTGAAAGCATTGTTCATTTCAATAATGACATTGACAATATTTGTCTTAAATGCTTCATATTGTTTATCAGATAGATTTACCAAATCTACCTTTTGTGCTTGTTCACCGCTTGGGAGTCTTGCGTTACCACCTTCTAACAAATTCATATTTATACCTCTTTACTATTTATAGATAGTTCAGAAATATGAACTGGCCTATACCAAGCCTCCCAGCAAACATTATTTTGTATTAAACCACCATTGGTATTAGATGTTTTTACATCACAATGGGTGTGTCCGATGAACTAGATAATCAGCCTTGTGGTCAAGCAATAATTCTGGCTTTTCATCAAACCCATAATGTTGACAAAGATATATTTTGTCCTTATACTTAAATTCAAAATACGGAACCATATTGAATGATTTTCTAAGGATTGCATCGTGGTTTCCTTCAACCCAAATTATGCCCTTGCTATTAAGTTTAGGATAAAAATATTTCGCATAATATGGAATCTTCTTAAAAGGTTTACCCCAAGAAAAATCACCCAAGAAAATTACAACATCATCCTTGGTAATTGACTTGTTCCATTGGTCAATAATATCACCATTCATTTCTTCAATAGTTTCATATTTTCTAGTTCTTTCAAAATGGTCTTCATAACCCGTACATAACTTTGTATGGTTAAAGTGGGTATCACTTACAAAAAATACATTTTCATTACTTAAATCTATCATAAACTTAAATATAATAAAAAAGACCAAC
>JAGCEE010000193.1 GCA_017650795.1 Clostridia bacterium
ATAGGTTATAGGTACTGCAACCGTATCTCTAATTTCTTCGGCTGACTTACCTTCTTCATACATCTTTTTGATTACTGCTGGCTTACCATTGTAGATTTCGCCATTGTATTCAAACTTACCTGTTTCTGTAAGTAAAGATTCGTTTACATTTGGTTCATCTTCCTTTTCAACACCTTCATCCTTATCTTCAAACTTGTTATTGTCTGTAAGAATATCGGCAATATCTGGTAACAATCTTGTGAAAGAACTATTACCTGGGGCTATCTTAGATGTTTTGATTTCAAGGGTTGGGTCTACATTGTAGTTCCAACTTTGCCAAAAGTTGATAGAATGGAATGTGTTTCCTTCCCAGTTGATACGAATGGCAGATGTATCTGTCTTACTAACAAACAAATAACCAAAGAAATTACCTTCACTATTGGTATAATTCTGACCATCATAATCAATATATTCTTGTCCTATTCTCTTTTCTAAGAAACGAACAATTTTAACAGAAGCATTGTATTGATTACCACCACCTACACTTGCTTCATTCAAAATTTCAATAAAACTTTTCATTAGAGAACTCCATTAAAATAATTATATAGTATTTATAATTATTTGACCATTTTAAAGGATTCTTCCCATTTCTGTGCTAATTTATCCAAAATTTCGCTTTTCATTTGTTTTAAATACATTTTGGCTTCCCTTTTACCAATCTCGTATTCCTTAGAAATAGCGAAAACAAGCAAATCTTCGTTCTTTTCTACCTTTTCTTTCTTGTATGCCTTGTAATCAAAATAGTTTCTTCTATTACCACATACAAGTTCACACATCAATGTATAATGTTGTTCTGGGGTCAATCTCAAGGTATCAATTTGGGCAATAGCAGGTGCATATATTTCCTTTGAACTAACAAAACGGTTAATCATAAATGGATTATATACCTTTTGTTGGTCTTCTGTCAATTCTTTCCAAGGTGTCTTTGCAGTTTCAATTATAGTCAACATATCAAACAATGTTGGCTTTTTTGGTTCTTTATCATCTTCTACAGAGAAAGTCATTTTCAATAAGCTCCTTTTTATTGGAAATATAGTAATTTTTAAAGGCTAATATAACTTTTGGAATTAATTTTTGGATTAAACTTCTGTGCATTACATAATAGAAACTAACACCTTCGCTTTCTACCAAAAACTTTTCTTGTTCATTTATTGTTGGTTTTATGAACTTCTTATAACTTCCATTTTTATACAAGGTTTCAAAATTTATAGTTCCGTCAGAAAATTGAATTACGAAAATTGGTGAATTGTCATACGAACCCACCAATTGAACGGGAATAGTATCTTGATATAGTATTGAATAATTTAGTTCCTTAAAACTTTCCTTAACATCATTGATTATTTGTTTGCTTGTCATCATAGGGGTAAAACTTTGTTAGGTTTGAAATCGGCCACTGCCCTTTAACCTTGTTATTCCACTTGTTAAAGAACACCAATCGTAAATCATTAAAGTTTTTGGACGGGATTCCGCTACTTTGATGCTTTACTACTATATCTATGGTAGAAACTTTCAAACCTTTTTCTAAAACCTGTAAGCAAATATCACAATCGTAAAAATGATATTCTTTCAAGTTTTCATCAAATCTTACACCATCTTCAAACAACCATTTAGGGAAAAACATACAACAACCATCAACGGTTGCCAAATAATCGTGAACACCTGGATGGTCGGCCATTGGGTACTCAATGTTTTCATACATTAATTGACCTTCAGCCGTTTTCATTTGGTTGCCTTGTGCGTCCAACTTTGGCTTTACACCGCCTTGAATGATATATCCACTACCATTGACTTCACGATTTGGTGACCACCAAGTACAGCTATTTTCCAATTGGATAGTTCCAATTACACCGGCACAACCTACAGTATGGTCAGCAAACATATTCTTTAATTTGTATTCACAAACATCTAATGTTGTTCTAATTTCGCAATCATCGTGACGGAAACAAACAAATTCATCATCATTCTTCAAAATGATATTTTCTATGGCATAGTTGTACTTCTTTGTCATAGAATCCAAAACAATAGTTTTCTTCTTTTGTTTTATTTCATTTGGAATGTAAAAAATCTTGTCTGTATCTACTTGATTTGCGTTTCTTTCTTTAATTGCTATTATCTGAATCATCTAAATCTCGCTCAATAAATGTAATTTCTTGGTTATGTAATGTATATGCCAAAATTATATCATTTGTAAAGTTAGAATACGGGCCGCCTTTCCACAATACCAATTTGGCAAAATGGTAACAACCCTCCAACATTCTTTCCCTTTCGTTATTTGGCACTGAAGGGCATACAGAATCAATATCTATTGGGAACTCATTGTAGGTATATCCTCGGTCAATAATGGCTTGACGGGCACTTCCAGTGATTTTCTCGGGTATAGCATAATAAGTCAAAAGACAACGATTCTTTTGTTTTTCTATAATTGTCTGTGATTCTTGTGTAGTTAATGGCTTTACCGGAAATCTTTCAAGGAATTTGTGTATTTTTACCCAATCCTTTTCATACTTGATTCCAGTATCTACAAACTTAATTTCGTTTTCCCAATAACCTACTGTAATAGGAAAACCATTCCTGCCAATGATTTTAGCAAGAATGTTTCTTTCTTCTTCGGTGGTTGTTTCCACGATATTCAAGAAACAAGAATTTTCCCAAGCAATTTCTCTTTTATAATCTTCACAGGCTTGGCACCCGTCCTTAGTGAAAATATAGACGCCGTGCTTCAAGCCCATTAGAAAATTTTCAAATGACAATTTTTGACTATCAAACATATTAAATACAAGCAAATAATTCAATTATACAAGCTGCAATTTGTAATGTTGGGTCAGTACTAAATCCACATCTATATTCGTATTCAGCCAATGTAGTAATAGCATTTGCCTTCTTTGTACATTTTGGTACAAAGGTTTCAAACAAAGTATGAAATACATCGGTATAAGACATACCTTGTTGTTCAATGAAAGAACGAATATCAGAAAGTTTATGCTTTTCCATTACCATTGTAGCCAAACTATCACCTACATCCTTGTGTGTAAGAATACCTGCATCAATCTTACCGTGTGTTTCGGCATATTGTTGTAAGGTAGCAATTACCTGACGAACGGATGGGAAAAAGGCTGTAACTACTTGTGGTAATATTTCCTTGTCATATTCAATCTTTTCAAACTTCAATATGCCTTCAATTCGTGTGGTAATCTTTGGTACAAGTTCATCCTTGAACTTTGCCATATTAAAATCAAATTCCATAGTTCTACCTTGACGGAGAGCAGGAATGATTTTAGCAACATAGTTACATGTCAAAATGAATCTACAATTGGACTGAAATTCTTCCATAAAGGCTCTTAATGCCTTTTGGAATTGTGGAGTCAAACCATCAGCTTCATCAAGAATTACAATCTTCTTACTGCCCGTAAAGGACATAGTTTGTGCGAACTCGGAAATTTGGTTACGAATAACATCAATGGAGTTTTCGGAAGAAGCATTGATGTAAATGTATTCGGCATCCAAATCGTGAACAATAGCCTTAGCAATACTTGTCTTACCTGTTCCGTGGTGTAGGACTTGACAAAAGCAAATTGGTAATTTCCGATGACTTCATTACTTTTTTAAAAAATGATTTAAATTCTTTGGGCATAATCATATCTTTGACAGATATTGGACGATACTTCTCTACCCATAGACTAGAATCAAT
>JAGCEE010000019.1 GCA_017650795.1 Clostridia bacterium
TGTCGCTAAACTAAACCCGTCCTTTACTTTGAAACCGATATAGGCAGATATACCACCAATAACTATTGCCATAAAGAACTTTTTTAAGTGTGCGCGCCTTTCATAACCTATGGACTTATCTTTAATTGCGCCATAACCCCTATTTTCAACTGCACTCATAATGGTTTCAGGGGTATTTGGCTCAATAGGTAATTCTTTGAATAATAATCTTGCTAGGCGTTTTTTCTTAATCGGTGAAAAGTATAATGTTCTTGTGTTGCCACTTGCAGTAAGTTCTACCTTTTGCATTGAAAGTATCTCATCTTTACTCAATGTCTTAAAATACTCGTATTCTTCGTGTGTAATACCGATAGCACATAACTCATTATCTATATATTGTTGCTTACGGCGGTTGCACTCTACAACGCAATATTCTCTTAATCTACCTATTTGTTTATTGTCATTTACCCAACTTGCCTTTTCATTATAAGCGTCCCTATTTTGTATGAATTGTGGGTTTTTCTCGCCGAAAAGTTTTCCGTCAGGGAAATAGATATAGTGCATTAAGATAGTAATTGCAGATAGAATTACGAAATCTACCCAATTTATTTGACCGCCTGTTGTGACTGAAACTAGGAAATAGAATATCAACGCAACAAGTAAAGCACCCGTTAGCGTTAAGGTTCTCAACCTAATTGTTTCTGCTCTCTCTTTAAGGGCTTTATGTCCCCTTTCTATATAATTCTTATCCATATCTCATCTCTCCTTAAACTCTATTCTTTCTTGTTTTCTTGTTTATTTTCACTATTCTTTAATATTGTTAGGTTCACCATATCGGTATTGCCTTCGCTAATATGTTTAGATAACATAGGCAAAAACCATTTACCAAAGACAAAGGCGAGTGCCACGAATATTATTGAAAGTATGCCATTTACGATAAGTGGAACATTGACTAATGCCTTTCGTATATCTACAAAAGAGATAGTAAAACCACTACCACCCGTGCCGATAGTCCAAACGCCCCACTTTTCGCATAACATATTATAGTGTTGCTCTATTTCAACATTTGTATATTTGTCGTTGTCTAATAAGTCCATAATCTCGGCAATATTGCCAAAGGAATTATGTAAGGCAAAGAATAAGGCGACTACTGCTAGGGCAAGTGCCACCCAAAACACGATAGGTGCTAATATCTTACATACTTTCGCTTTTTTTTGGTTGAGTTTATAGATGTCTTGTGCCGACAACTCTTTTTTATTTCTCATACTCTCACCCCCAAAGTTTTAGCGAATTGCTTTTGCTTTCTTTTTAGGTGCGTTTTCTACTTGTGGCTCAACCTTTTCTTCTACGACAGGTGCTTCAATTTTTACGGAAATATCTTCACTTAAATTAGAAACAACATCTTTCTCTTGGTTTTTTGCGATAGCGATTTTCTC
Organism: Clostridia bacterium; assembly: GCA_017650795.1. Classification (GTDB taxonomy): domain Bacteria; phylum Bacillota; class Clostridia; order Christensenellales; family UBA1242; genus HGM11367. The sequence goes on from JAGCEE010000019.1 coordinate 1,416, forward strand.
TTTGAGTTCATCTTTGGCTTTTTGTGGAACGCCTATTGAATTATCAAAGTATTTGGCAAGTGCCTCAATGCAACCAATAAGTTTCTCGTAGTTTTCATTGACTTCTTTAAGTTCGTCCTTAATATACTCATTTGCTTGTTCGGTGATTTTCTTTAATTCACTTTCTACAAGTGGTTGTATGCTTTGCTTAAAAGAAACTTCCTTAATCTTTTCAATGCCTTTTTCGGTCGCATTTTCGCTAATTTCCTTAACATTGATTTTGCTAATTGTCTTGTTGAAAGCACCCCTTAA
>JAGCEE010000020.1 GCA_017650795.1 Clostridia bacterium
GATTATAACGATATAGGTTTCGCAAAGTATAGTAGTTCAGCCAATGTTTATACTGCTAGTGCTGTAGTAGATGGTTACACAGAAGATTTGAATGTAAATCCAACAAAGATAACTTTTTATGATGACCAGATATTGTTAAAGACTGGTTTCTATCACGTAGATGTACAAACTAACTTTACAATCGCAAATCCAGATAACAATTACTACAATGTATTCGTTAAATCAATACCAAATGCAGCTTCTATTACTCAAATGATAGATGGTTCTTATGCTCACACAGAAACCGTTGATTTGTCATTTGATGTTAGAATTACAAATGATGATACTCCACTTGAAATCAGTGTAGAATACTTTAAGACAAATGAAACATTTGCTATATCTAATTTGAACATTCACGAAATTGTAAGTATGCCTTCACAAATTGAAGGTGGTGCAGGCAATTATCAAGCAGGTAATGGTATTAGTATTGGAAACAATACTATTGAAGCTAAAATAGGTAATGGTTTAGAGTTTAATGAAAGTAATGCTATACAAGTTAAACTTGGCGAAGGATTGGCATTTACTGATGACCAAGGTATAAAAGCAATCTCTATTGACCCTGCTGGTGACGTTGCTGAAGTAGTTAAAAGTGTAGAAGCATTACAAGATGAATTAGACACAAAAATTACTGACAACTTCCCACCTGCTATGATTACTCTTGCTGACTTGCAAGTAGCAACTGGAACACAATATGCTCCTAGTAACGGTGGTATGTTGATTGGTTATTTGTTTACTTGTCCTATTACACATAACATTTATGTTAATAATGAAAAGTATCAGACAAAAATTGGTATCTACACTAAACAATGGTCTGGAGATAATAAAAAAGTAATTCTTGGTATTTACGAATATGACCCAGATTATAATGAAGGTGGTCAAGTAGGTAAAACTGAAGCATTGTGTGATACTGGTATAATTGAATTACAACAAGGTTATGCTGAATATGAAATAAAGAATGTTGGTGAAAAAACTACTCCAATAATGACACCAGGTAAATTCTATTATGCAACCATTTACTTATCTTATCTAGCAGGCGATACAAATGGTATAACCTTGTTTGGTGCTCCTGGTTATAACACACAAGTTAATAACTTGAAACCAGGTATTACAATTACAAATGTTAATTGTATTAGAGCATCTTTGTATGATAATATGACTGGTTATGACCCTAACTTGAACTTTGATAAAATGGGTTTTAGTTGGGAATACAATAGTTATCCGCCAACATCAACAACTGACCCAACAACATCACAAGGTATTGTAGAAGCACATGCTGCTGGCAGACCATATTTTGCTATTAGAAATGTTAAAAAGTAGGAAATTAAATTATGTTAAATTCATATAACAAATACATATTACAACAAGATACTTCGGAAGAAGCAAGTAAAATAATTTATAATGCAACATATCCTACTAAATTATCTGGTTTGGAGTGGAACCAGTACATTGGAAGAATAATAATTAACGATTTCATTAAACAACTTGATTCTTTTGACGGTACCGATTTCGCTCAATATATGGGCGTTCTTCCTTATATTGAGTATGGAATGTTCCAATCAGCTATTAAGATTATAGAACAGATAAATATACCAGGACTAGAAGGAATTAAATCGTGGCTACTAAAATCATTAGCAGAGGGTGAAGATAGATATGAATAAGGGAAATTTAA
>JAGCEE010000194.1 GCA_017650795.1 Clostridia bacterium
ATATGTGGCAACGAGGCACTTCCATACCCATTAAGTCCAGAAGAAGAATATATTTTAATTGGTGAGGTTGCAAAAAATAACGAAACAGCAAAACAAAAACTAATAGAGCATAATTTAAGACTAGTTGTTTATATAGCAAAAAAATTTGATAACACGGGCATAGATTTAGAGGACTTAATATCCATAGGTGCAATAGGATTAATTAAGGCAGTAAAAACATATAAGTACGATAAAAAAATAAAACTTGCAACTTATGCTTCAAGATGTATAGAAAATGAAATACTCATGCAACTAAGAAAATTAAGCAAAGTAAAGGCAGAAGTCAGTTTAGATGAGCCACTATCAGGCGATGGCGAAGGAAACGAACTATTATTAGAAGACATTTTGTATGACGAAAAACAAACATTAGGCAAAGACATGGAAAGAAGCAGTGAGCAACAAATACTTTGGGAAATAATAAACAAACTTGGAGCAAGAGAAAAGGAAATAATGATAATGAGATTTGGTCTACTTGGCGACAAAGAAAAAACACAAAAAGAGGTTGCAGACGAACTTGGAATTTCGCAATCATATATTTCTAGAATAGAAAAAAAGATACTTGGAAAAATGAAAAAGGATTTAAAAAAAGTTATATAAGTTTTATTTATTTAAAAAAAATGTCTAAAAATATATAAAAAAATATATATGAATAAATTTGCCAATAAAGTTCATCATAAATTAAGCGAGGGGAACTTTTATGGCAAATAAAGTATTTGTTTGTGGTATGGATACAAACACATTACCAAAGTTAAAACATGACGAAATGGAAAAACTCATGCAACGAATAAAAACTGGCGACAATTTGGCACGAGATGAATTCATTATAGCAAATTTAAGATTAGTTTTGAGCGTTGTTCAAAGGTTTGGCGGTAAAAAAGATAAGTCGGATGATATGTTTCAAGTCGGTTGTGTTGGGCTTATGAAAGCAATAGATAATTTTGATATATCATTAAATGTAAAGTTTTCCACATATGCCGTTCCAATGATTGTTGGAGAAATAAAAAGATATTTAAGAGATAATAACTCAATCAGAGTTTCAAGAAGTTTAAGAGATATTGCATATAAGGCACTTGGTGCAAGAGAAATGCTATCTAAGCAAAATGGAAAAGAGCCAAGTGTAGAAGAAGTTGCAAACGAGTTGGGCTTACCTGCAAAAAGTGTTTCATTTGCATTAGATGCTATTAGCGATACAGTAAGCCTAAGCGACCCTGTTTATGATGATAGTTTAGATGGCACTTGCGTATTGGATCAAATAGCGGATTTAAAGAATGATGATGATGCCCTAAATGAAAAGCTGTCGCTTAAATCAGCCCTAAATAAACTAAACAAGCGTGAACGTGAAATACTACTTCTTAGATACTTTATTGGTAAAACTCAAATAGAAGTGTCGGACATGGTTGGAATATCGCAAGCACAGGTATCTAGGCTAGAAAAAAATGCAATTAAAGATATGAGAGAAAATGTTAGATAAAATTTTAAAGCACTTTTAAAGTAAGGTGCTTTTTTGTTGACTTTTAATTTAAATAAAATTAAACTAGAAAAAATGAAAGAGTACGATTTAAGCAAATATATATTACAAAATGACACATTGTTTATTTTTCCTCTAACTAAAGATGAGGTTCAAATATTAAAACAGGGCGCAGAGGAGTTTGGTTGTTATATAAAAATTCCATATCTTGCCAAAATACATAGTGGCGAGTTTTTAGATGTTATTATTAATAATATAAGCATGGATGACGATTATTGGTTTTTGAATAGTATTTGGATGTGTGTTGATACAAAGGCTAGGGCAATAGTTGGAACAGTAAAACTGGATAGTGATAAAACAAGTACAAGAATGTTATTTCAAGTAAGCGAAAATGCTTGTGCTTCTGTTTCAAAAAATGATGTGCAAAAATTGTTTTATCGATTTTTGTCAGGCAATGAATATCAAAATATTGTGGCAATAGATATGGATGAGGCAAATTATGAAGATTAGTGAAAATTGGGAAGATTATAAAGTAATTGCCACAGGTGACGGCGAAAAATTGGAGAGTTGGGGCAATATTAAGTTGCTTAGACCCGACCCTCAGGTTATTTGGCACGCAAAAAGAGATTTATTAAAAGAAAGTGGGCTAAATGCACATTACATTAGGGAGTCCACCGGTGGTGGCCATTGGGAAATGCTAAAAAAAATGCCGGATCAGTGGACCATTTCGTATAAAAAGTTAAAATTTTCAATTAAGCCAATGGGCTTTAAACATACTGGTCTATTTCCAGAACAGGCAGTAAATTGGGACATGATGATAGATTTAATAAAAAAAGCCAATAGACCAATTAGGGTTTTAAACTTATTTGGATACACCGGTGGAGCAAC
>JAGCEE010000195.1 GCA_017650795.1 Clostridia bacterium
ATATTAAAAAACGTAAAAGAAATATACTTAGAGGGCAAAGATGTGCCTTCTAGGATTGTTTCTATGCGTTTTTTAAACGAATTTTTGTATTTAAAGCTTGGCACAATAAATTCAAGAGAAAAGGCCGACCTTTTAAGGGGTTTTGGTGTTTATGTAGATAAAACACTTATTGATATTCCAAACAACGAGTATATAATATCCGATATTATTGGAAGCGAAGTATTAAGCGAAGACGGCGAGCATATTGGAAAACTTATAGATGTTCAAAACTATGGTGCAACAGATTTGTTTGTTGTAGAGCAGTACAAAAGAGAGTATTTGGTTCCATTTGTTGATGATATTGTTAAAAAGATTTTACCAAAACAAAAACAAATAATAGTAAATAAAAAAAATTACGATGAGGCAAAAATATGCGAATAGATATTTTAACTCTTTTTCCAGAAATGTTTAAGCCACTTAGCGAAAGCATTATCCAAAGAGCAGTAGAAAAAAAAATTGTTCAAATAAACCTAATTCAAATTAGGGATTTTTCTTTAGATCCACACAAAAAAACAGACGATGTCCCATACGGGGGTGGTGCGGGTATGGTTATGACACCTCAGCCACTTTATGATGCAATAATGAGTGTAAAACAAGAACACTCTAAAATAGTTTACCTTAGCCCAAGAGGAAATGTTTTTAATCAAAATATGGCAATTCAGTTTACTAAATGCGAACATTTAATCTTAATTTGTGGTCATTATGAGGGCATAGACCAAAGAATACTAGATATGTTTAACGTGCAAGAAATTTCAATAGGCGATTATGTTTTAACCGGTGGCGAACTTCCTGCAATGGTGATGTGTGATGCAATAATAAGATTGCTTGACGGCGCAATAACAAAAGAAAGTTTAGATGACGAAAGTTTTACAAACGGGCTTTTAGAATATTCCCAATATACTCGTCCACAAAACTTTATGGGATTAGAAGTCCCAGAGGTTTTATTATCGGGACATCACGAGAATATAAAAAAATGGAGAGCAGAAAAATCACTTCAAATAACAAAACAAAATCGCCCAGACTTAATTAACAATAAAAAATAGCCAATAATGACAAAAAAAGTTTAGATTAAAAACGTGCACTTTAAGGAGAATATTTATGAGATTGATACTAGCATCAAATTCAAAAAGAAGAAAAGATTTATTAAAAATGGTTGGTTGGAAATACGAGGTAATAACAAGCAAGGTGGACGAACAAAGTAGCAAAACCAATCCGGAAGAATATGTTTTGGAGTTATCAAAAAATAAGGCCAAATCTGTTGCTGGTCAAATCGACTCTCCTGCAATAATAATCTCTGCCGATACAATAGTGCATTTTAATAACAAAATAATCGAAAAACCAAAGAGCAAACAGGAGGCTTTTTTAAGTATAAAAAGCATGGTGGGCAAATCTACTTTTGCTGTCACGGGTGTCACAATCATGGATTTATACAAAAATAAAACAATCTCATTTGCCGATAAAACTGAGGTTGTTTTAAGAGATGATATCACAGATGAAGATATAAAATGGTATGTAGAAAATGAAAAATCACTCCTTGATGTAAGTGGCTATGCTTTGCTTGGAAAAGGTGCTATATTTTTAAAAAAGGTCAATGGCGATTACAATACTCTTTTTGGAATTTCTCCAAGTTTAATATACTATAAGTTAAAAGAGTTAGGATATAGCATCAATGATTTTGAGATTGAGGATTAAAAGGTGGCAAAAATGTACATAAAAGAATACTTAAAGCAATTTAATAATAAAAAAATAAAACTTTTTGTAGATATGGACGGCGTGCTTGCCGATTATATTTTTGGAAGTGCCAAGGATTATAATTTAAAAAGGCCACTTTTTTCTAATATCAAAAAAATAAAAAAAATATCAAAGAATAAAAATATACAACTTTTTATTCTCTCAACGGCAAGATATAGTGATGGAATAAATCAAAAGCATTGGTGGTTGGATAAATATGCACCATTTTTTAAAAAAGAAAACCGTATTATAATTTCTCGTGAGGCAAATAATATGGAAGAATCTGCCACATTAAAAGCACAGTTTTTTAGCACCTATCCTCGTGAGGATTGTGTGCTAATACTAATTGATGATGACCCTAAAAACTTAAAGAAGATAAATGCTTTAAATGAAGATGTTATCCTTTTAAAAGATACAGTATTAGTGGATTAGTTATGGAGAGGTAAATGAGTGAATTTTTAAACAAATTAAATTGGTTTCCAGGGCACATGGCAAAGGCATTAAAAGAAATGTCCGAAGAAGTTAAAAATGTGGACATGGTTATTTATGTTTTAGATGCTCGTGCACCAAAAAGTTCCATAAATCCCGAGTTTGTTGGTATTATAGGTAGCAAGCCAATTTTGTATATTTTAAACAAAGCAGATATGGTTTTGCCAGAGGATTTATCTAAGTTTAAAGCAGGCTTTAAAGGCAACAACAGTTATGTTTTAGAACTAAACAGCACAAAGACTGGTGCAACAAAAATGATAGAACCAATCATGACCAACCTTTGTCGTGAAAAAATAGAAAAAAATAGAGCAAAAGGCTTTAACACAAGGTTAAGAGCAATGGTTATTGGCATTCCAAATTCAGGAAAAAGTACATTAATAAATAATCTTTGTGGAAAAAAGAAAACAATAACGGGCAATAAGGCTGGCGTCACAAAAGGTAAGCAATGGCTAACACTTGGAAATGGGTTTGAAGTTTTAGATACACCAGGAACACTATATCCAAAAATAACCAATAATAAAACGGCAATCAATCTTGCAATGATAGGCTCAATCCGCAACGAAGTAATAGACATGCCAGAACTTGCCATAGATTTTATCAATTTTTGCAAATCAACTAATTTTGGCATACTTTCGTACTACAATGTCACCGATAAAACACTTTCTAGTTTAGAAATATTAGAACAAATAGCAGAGCATAAAAACTTTTTGTTAAAGCGAGGAGAACTAGATTACGATAAAACGGCATTTGCAATAATAGATGATTTTAGAAAAGGAAAACTAGGCAAGATAATTTTAGATAATTAAAGTTTTACTATATAATTAAAGCGCCCATTTTATTTGGGTGTTTTTTTAGTGATAATTTCATTTGTATAATTTATTTGAAAATAATTGATATTTATGGTATCATAACACCAAGAGGTAAAAATGAAAAAGCCGTTAGTAGCAGTAGTTGGTAGGCCAAATGTTGGCAAAAGTACATTTTTTAATAAAATATGTGGTAAACGTATCAGTATTGTAGATGATACGCCTGGCGTCACCAGAGATAGAATATATTCCGATGCCGAATGGTGTGGTTATGGTTTTAGAATGGTTGATACTGGTGGATTAGATAGCAAATCTGATGATATGTTCCAAGGCAATATTAAGGCGCAGGTGGATATTGCAATAGACCTTGCCGATGTTATTGTTTTTATGGTAGATGGTCGTGAGGGCATTACACAAAACGATCACGAAGTAGCAAATATTTTACGAAAATGTGGCAAAAACATAGTGCTTGTTGTAAACAAATTAGACAATTTTGAAGTGGAAAACACATATGAGTTTTACGAACTTGGTCTTGGAGAGCCATTTCCAATTTCTTGCGAGCAATCCAAGGGTCTTGGTGAAGTTCTTGATGCAATTGTCGCAAACTTTAAACAAAGAATAGATTTAGAGGAAGAAGACGGAAAAATAAAAATAGCCATAGTTGGCAGACCAAATGTAGGCAAGAGTAGTATAACAAACAGAATTTTGGGCGAAGATAGGGTGGTTGTTAGTGAGATCGCAGGAACAACACGTGATGCAATAGAAACAGATTTTAACTTTAATGGTAAAACATACACACTAATAGATACCGCTGGTTTAAGACGAAAAAGAGCAATAGAAAACGAAACAGTAGAAAGTTATTCTGTAATTCGTTCAATGGAAGCAATAAAAAGAGCAGATGTTGTTTTAATAGTGCTAGATTCAAGCGAAGAAATAACAGAACAAGATGTTAGAATTGCTGGATATGTTCATGAGGAAGGCAAGCCGTCAATTTTGGTTATGAATAAATGGGATAAAGTTTTAAATAAAGATGGCAATACTATAAATAAGTATCTTGCAGATTTAAAAAACAAGTTTTCGTTTATGGATTATTTTGTATCTATTTTTACATCAGCAGTTTCGGGTAAAAGATTATTTGATGTGTTAGAAAATGTAGATAAAGTATATAATAATGCATGCCGAAGAATAACAACCGGTGCTTTAAACGAATTGCTTTCTAGTGCTCTTTTATCCAACGAGCCACCATATAGAAATGGCAGAAAATTAAAAATACAGTATATTACTCAGGCATCAATAAATCCACCAACATTTGTGCTCTTTGTTAATGATGCAAGCCTTATGCATTTTTCTTATTTAAGATATTTGGAAAATCGTTTTAGAGAGGCAGTTGATTTTAGTGGCACTCCAATAAAGTTTATAACAAAAAGCAAAGAAGAAAAGAAATAAAAACAAAAGATAAGCAGCATTAAATAAAACTAAAATATTTTAAATTTAATGACTTATTTAACGCTTTAAATAATCAAATTTACTTGTTAGTTTGCTTATATTAATCAATAAATAAAGTATTTGCATGCAATTGTGTGTAATTAAAATATGACATATTAAAATCATTATAACTAAAATAAATTTACATTAAAAAGGATAACCAATGCCAGATTTTGTTAAATATATAATCATAATAGTTGTGGGCTATTTGCTAGGAAATTTTAGTTCAGCAAAGTTTTTATCACGCATTAAAAAAGACGACATAACCAAACATGGCAGTGGTAATCCGGGCACAATGAATATGCTACGAACGTTTGGTTTTAAATTAGGCTTATTAACATTACTTTTAGATGCTTTAAAAGGCATAATTCCATCTCTTTTGGGCTTTTTAATCTTTGGCGGAACAGGTGGTGGAGATTTTGCATATGTTGGCTTGTTTGTTGGTGGCTTTTCTTCAATACTTGGCCATATATTTCCGGTATTTTATAAGTTTAAAGGTGGCAAGGGTGTTGCTTGTATTGTTGGAATGTTTTTGGTTGCGGAGCCTATTTGGGCAGCAGCAATGATTATTGTTTGTTTTTTGTACTTGCTATTATTCAAATATGGAGTTTTAACATCATTTATTTTTATTACAGTTTTAACCATAATAGAGGGGTATAGGTTTAATAACAATTTGCCGATTTGTCTTATATTATTTGGTATTTTCTGTCTTATTTGGTATATGCATAGGCAAAACTTTTTTAGATTGCTAATAGGAAAAGAAAATAAAATAAATTTATTTAAAAAGAAACAGCAAAAAACAAATAGAAAAGTTAAAAGAGAAATAAAAAAGGAAAACAAAACAAAAGAAATAGGATAATTTATAATTTCTATTAAGCATCGCTAAATATATTTATACTCATTAAATTTAAAACAAATTGACCTTTAAATTTTGGTCATTTGTTTTTTTTAAAACAAAAATCAATTTACTTTTGGCATTCTTTGTGTTATCATACAGAAAATTGGAGATTATATGGAAATTTTAAGAGATTTTAAACAAATAAGTGATAAGGTTTATAAAATTTTTAATGTAAGTGTCACAGATGTTCCTATTTTAGATTCAATATCAAAAGAAGATATTAAAAAACTTGTAGAAAATACTAAAGTTGATTCTAATATGGTGGACGTAAATGGCCTAGCTGAGCTTATTTTTCAACTTAACGATTATCTTCCGGCTTTATGTAATTTTGTTAAAATGTTTTTATTTACAAAACATTATGATGGAATTATTTACTTTTTAGAAAAACTATTTGTTGCTCATGTTGGGGCTATTAGTTATGTAAGCAAAAACAAGAAATACTCTCACGAAGAAAGATTTTTCGATAGATTTATTGAAGTTGTAAGAAGCACCGATTTGGACATACAAGATATTTTGCCATTTTTGTTTGCAATTATAGAAGATAATGAAAAGACTATTTTATCTTTATGGCTTGCACCAACTTTGGAATATATGCAAAATGTTTATAGAGAAAATATGGACATTATTAAAGACTTTGTTTCAAATGAGCCAAGGCATCGTATTACATATTTTGAATTAGGCTTAGAGTTTAACACTCAAAAAGCAATTATGGAAATCTTTAATTTGGAAGACGGCATAATTGACGAAAAACTAGTTGCAAAAATCTTAAAACATTACTACACCGATGTAATGGCATTTTTTAACAAAAATCTAGACAATAGTGGTGATAAAAAACTTTACTATGTAAAAATACTTGCAAGCATAGATAACCCTGAGGCAACAGCAAGATTGGAAGACTTGTACGCTGAAGAGCAAAGTGAAGACATAAAAACATTTATTAAATCCAAATTGGGCATAGCCGACAAACAAAACCTTGGTGTTTCGCCTAAACACTTTCAAATAATGGCAAACAAAAAGGTAGATGTTGTGCAAGAAAGAACTCTTGGTATGCCATTTGAAAAAATGAATTTAAGATTTTCTGATGGCACTTTGGCAGATAATGTTATAAAAACATATTTAATAAACATTTTTAAAGCCGAAAAGGACCTTTTAAATCTTTATGGTTTAGAAGATGTAAAAACGCTATTTAATGTGGACGATTTAAGCAGTTTTGCCGAAAATATCTTTTATGCTTTAAAAAAATTAAAAGACATAAAAGAGGCAAAATGGGCAATTAGGTTAATTAGTTTTTGCATCGGTGATGAGTATCTTGATAATGTTTTTGATTTTATTGAAAATTTATACAGGCAGAGCAGAAAAAAAGAGGCAAAATACTTTATTGAGTGCTTAATTTATAGCAAAAGAGAAAGGGTTTTGTTGTTGATTGGTAAACTAATAGAAGAGTACGATTTGTTTAATGACGCTAAAGAGTATTTTGTTAGACTGTATGCCGAAGTTTTAGAAAAAAACAACACAGACGTTTTGGATATGTTGGTAAACGACGAGGTTTCGGAAGATACTTTAAATGCCCAAAAGGAAAGATTGTATAATAGTTTTATGGCAAACAAATCTTACACATTAGAACAATTTAAGGCAATGTTTGTAGATAAAAAAATTTTTAATACACTAGCACAAAACTTGGTTTTTGGTGAATATAAGTTTGATAGATTGTTTGCACTCTTTGTTTTAGAGGGTGACCAAGTAAAATATATAGCGGGTGTCAAACAACCAGAGGACAAAGATTTAAGAATTAAAATAGCCCACGGAATAGATTTAGATGATAGATTTGACGAGGCAAAAAATTATTTTAATAATCCAACCTTTGTACAATTTGAAAAAAGTTTGTTTGTATATAAAGAAACAGAAAAAACCCAAACAAAAGTTGGCAGTATGCACGGCGTCTTAATAAATGCACTTAGATTTATTGGAAATATGATTAACTTTAAGTTTAGTGCAAATGTAAGTGATGAGAATGAAGAAATAAACGAGCTTGTTAATGTTTGTGAAGAACTAAACCTTCTTGCAGAAGTTAGTTTTGAAACACCTGTCACGCATTATAGTTCCACATCAAGTATTGGATTTATTAGGTTTTATAAGTTAAACCAATGCTTAAAAAATGGTAGGGCATACATAATCAATAAAGCAAACGCAATAGCTATTGGTGGGGTAGAACCAAGGTATTATGACTATGTATTAAATGCAGTATCAAAATCAATTAGATTATAAAATGCTTATATTTATTTCATGGCTTTTAGACTTTAAAATTAAAAAAGAATAATGGGTTTAAAAACATTATTCTTTTTTTGATACTTTTTAGTTTTATAACAACTTAAAATATTTATTGTGATTAAATTACATCTCTCTTTTTGTATTATTTGCATCGTTGTTGGTAGAAAGATACAAAACACCATTTGTAATAAATGGCGAAAAGATAAGCCAAACCGCAGAGAGAGCAACCAAACAATAAACCAATATTGTTCCTGCTGCTGGCCATTCTCCAAAGATGCTTGTCACTAAATTAAAATTAAATGCGCCAACAAGCCCCCAGTTTAATCCGCCAATGATTAGTATAA
>JAGCEE010000196.1 GCA_017650795.1 Clostridia bacterium
ACTATCTTTTACGAAAATTTCATTGAACTTAACTGAATCAACCGCACTATTTGTGATTACATTAGTCCATAAATCACTATCTGCATCAAAGTAGGCAGTCAATGAATAGTTAGAACCATTCAATGTAGCGGAACTTGGAACAGTGAAGATTGTCTTGTAACCCTTGGCTGTTAATGTTACACCACCAGTAACAGATGTATCAACATATACATTTGTAATTGGGGTCTTATTGATTGAGAAAGCATCCTTTGGCAATTCTCCACTTGCCCAAGCTGCGTCAGTTAAAATCAAATCATCAAACATCTTGGTAACTTTACCTTCAGATGTTACCTTGGTAGCAAATTCAATGTACTTACCACTAGCGGTTTCAGCATCAAACTTGTGTGTACCAATTACACCATCATTATCAGTGCAAGCCTTGAATACTGCGATAGAAGGAGGAGCATCGGTAATCAAATCGTTAATAGTAGCGAATTGTGCCTTTTGCTTTAATGTAAATGAACTTGTAGGGTCTACTGCGGTTAAATCATCTGGCAACCATTCTTTTGCGGTTGTAGAATTATCACCAAGCAAAGCACTAACGGTTGTTACTGCTGAAAGTTGTCCTAACAACTTTAATTGTGAATCATCTTCATTGTTAATATACTTAAATTCTGCAGTGTCCTTAGATGTGAATTTATCCAAAGAATCGGCATCTGTATATGGGTATTGAATTTGGGCATAGCCTTCATCACCCATAGTAGCTCTAACACAAAGTAATTGGTTAGAAATTGCCAAATAGTTTTCTGCAGCAAAGTGACCAAAATCATCAAGATTTTCAGGTTCACCATAAATTTGTGTGAAATAATCGTATGATGAGGTCAAAATTCTTTGGTTTACTGGACCCTTATTTGACTTCAAAACGATAGCACCAATACCTAAACCTGGTACAGAATTAGAACGGACAGTATTATCAATTTCTTTAAATGATATGCCCGGTACGCTATATTTTGCCATACTTAAATCCTCTTTACGAATAAACTAAAATAATAATATCACTCACTCACATTTTATAATTAAATACAATATATTTATAAGAAGAGGGTGCTAAAAAGCACCCTTTTCGTTAATTTGTATTTATGTAAAAGTTAATTTACACCTTCTATTGACATTTCTAGGTCAGAATAGACAAAATAATTTACATTTATTCTTGTTCCACCACCACTAATTATTGGTGCAAATATATGTAAATAATCTTTTAATTTGTTAATTGGTATATCATAATAACCTTCTACCATAAAACTATAACAAGTATTGTACGCCGATGGATGTTGAAATGTATATGGAAAAGTTAAGTTTTGAGCATCAATTGCTCTTTCAAACCAATCTTCATCTCTAGTAGCATTTTTAAATATATTTGCCAAACTCTTAATATCTGTATCTCGTTCAATATCTACAACGGTATCACCTATTTGTAATCGTTCATCGTATTGTACTATGATATTAATTCTTGGGTTAGGGTCATTTATATAATTTATCAATTCATCTCTAGTTATTGTAATTGTAGATTCTGTATCAGCGTGATGATGTGTATAATAATAAGTCGGTGTTAATTGTTCATATACTATGTAATCTTTACAATCATCATCGCAACTTCTTTCTACTTTATTTTCTTTTGTTGTATCTATTGATGAAAATGTATCACCTCTTGTATCATCACCTCTAAAAAACATCAAATAACCAATAGAATCTTTATCATAATCAGAATCATTTAAAGAATCATTATTTGTTGTTCTAGCTACAATATTAAATGGTTTATTATGTGTTGATAAATCTTGAAATGAATATACATCTCCTAATGTACCCAATTCATTTTCAGGTGTTCTAGGATTTTCAGATGTTTCAAATAAATTCATCATCATCTTTATTCTTATTCTTATTTTAGAATAACTAGACCAATCTGACTTTTTAATAGTAAAATAATCATAATTACCACCAACACTACCACTTCCAGTGGGTTTTGATTGAAATTTATGTTCTACAAAATATTTGTTTTTACTATTATATACGGAA
>JAGCEE010000197.1 GCA_017650795.1 Clostridia bacterium
AATACCAATGGTTCTCTTGGTGGTAAGTCTTTTTGCTTTACTGGTGCGGCTTCTCGCCCAAGAAAGGAACTTTGGGAAATGGTTGAAAAGAATGGTGGTGTTATCCACGAAAGCATTAAGAAAGATACCGATGTGCTTGTTCTTGCAGATGTGAATAGCACCTCTAGCAAGGCCGTCAAGGCTCGTAAGCAGGGTACTACCCTTATGTCAGAAGAAGATTTCGTTAAGATGTGTGGGGTTTAATATGTGTTCTATTGCTTTATTATTCTTGGTTTTACCTCTTGCTATTCTTGTTTGGAAGAAACTTTCTAAGTGGTCTGGAAACATTAATTGTGATGGTTCTACAACAAATGAAGATGATGGTACAAACAAGTATGCCAAGTGGTTTGAATATCGTGAGAATCTTCTAAAGAAGAGCCATCCTCTTACACAGGATATTATCAACAATCCACAGGTGGCAGAAAAGGAATTTAACTATTGGCTTGAATGTCTTTGTCACCCCGACCCAAATGTGGCCGTGTGGTTTCTTTTGAATGTTTGTGAAAAGATTGAATATCAAAATCCAAGAGTAGTAATGGCTATGCGTGATGCTGTAGATAGTTCTACTAGAAATGATTATGATATTATGAAGGATAGATTATATCGTTTACTCCACGGGGGTGTTTAATGGATAATGATTATTTTAATAATCTACAAAAATGGGGCAAAATCTTTCAAGATTATGAATCAGAAATAGAAAGATTACAAACTATGTTTAATGATTACTACCGTTACAATAATGACTTAGATAGGCTACATGCCTCAATGGGATATGGTGAACCTGAACACTTTGAATTGATTCGCAATAGCCAAACTATGACCGACCAAGACAAGAAAACACTTGCCGAGTTCGGTGCTTATGCAAAGCCTAAACTTAGTGAAATTATTGGTGTAAAGAATGTTCCAATGACTCCGTGTGAACGATACACAAATGGAATTACTGTCAATATTCTTTTCAAGGTTAAACACTTTGATAGTAGCTTTGATGAATATAAAAAGTATTTCCAAAAGAACAAAACTATTGTTCATACAAAGTTGTACATTCCTCACGATAATCCACAGCATATTCGTAAGGTAAAAGAATTTAATTATTATTTACTTAAAACCGATTTCAACTTTGCCCAATATCAGCATATGGTAAAGGAATATGAAAAGAAACATTATCTTGTGGATAGTGATTTCAGGTTGGTTGAAAATAAGAACAAGGCTGCAAGACTTTGTAATGTTGAAGATATGGGTAAGTTCATCAATGAAAAGTTGAATGAATGTAAAAACAATTATCAGTTCTTCATTGATGTTTTTGAAAATGAAGGTTTCAAGAAGCTACGCGGACAAATTAAAGATAATTCAGATAAGATTGAAGATTTGTACAAAGAAGCTGCAGACCTAAAGGAAAGAAACAAGCAAACCGAAAAGAAATATCGTGAAGCCTTTGATAAGTTAATGAGTGTAAATAAGGATTTTGAATAATGGCATTATATCCAGCAGACAAAGCTGATTACAATGAGGTAAAAGCTATCCTAGATAACCTAGTGTGGAATGGTGAACACATTCCATACTATTACGATTATTCTGGATATTTTCGTATCACTTTCAACAAAGTAAAAGCCCTTACATCAATCATTCCAAATTATGAAAGTTACCATCTAGGTCTAAATGGTTGCATACAAATTAATCTTGGATATGATTTTAGGCTTACCCTTGAATGTCCTTGTGCTTGTAAAGATGATGCTGTTTCTAAGTATAGGAGTATTAGGTGGTATGAACATCTTAATAAGTTACCTGTCACTCCTTGGGGTATTGCCGATAAGAATTGGGTAATGGATGTTTGCCCATTCAAGACAGAATTAAAGTTATTCAAGACCACTAAGAAGATTGGTGAAACGATTCTCCGTTGGCTTGATATGTCTTATAAACTTATCAAAGAAGGTTATGAATGGAGCATTAGTGACGGTGTACAAAAAGATATTCAGCAATACATTGAACACCAAGAAATTGTTTGTGCACTTAATGCTGAAATGCGTGAAGTTCAAAAGAAGATTGACCTAGAAAACTCAAGATTTAGAGCTTATCACAGTAAGTATATGGATAGCTTTAGAAAAGTAAAGAATATTTCAAAGGATTTCTAATGTAACTAAAGATTTACATAAAAACTATTGACAAAAGAAAAAAGTTTTATAAATTTGAACCCAAACTTTAACCAAAAGAGGTATTTACTATGGCAACTAAGAAACTTACAAAGTCTGAAAAGAAGATTGAACGTGCTATTAAGGCTAAGAAGAAGGCAATTGAAGAAATGGAAAAGTCCACACCAAAGAAGCCGACCGGTATCAAGGTCAAGGATGGTGCAGACTTTTATGCCCATAAGCATATTATCAACTACTTAACTGAGACGGACTTGTATAAGTTCACTCAGCAGCAATTCTATCTTCTAAAGCGAAGTGAAGATGAAGCAAAGTGGGAATTTAAGTGCCGTACTAAGGGTGTAAACCTTGCTCCACTTTGTAAGCGAATTAATGAAGAATTGGATTGGCTTTGTACTTTGCAATTCCAGCAGTTTGAACTTGATTGGTTCAAGAAGCAGAATTATTTCACAAAGAAGTATGTAGAATTTCTTGAAGATTTCAAGCTGAAACGCCGTCATATCAAGTGTTACACGGATGCTAAGAACACAACCTTGTTCATTGAAGCCGAAGGTTCTCAGAAGTATGTTTCTCCTTGGGAAATTTATGTTCTCCACATTGTTCAGGCTCTTTGGATGAATGGTGAAGAACTTGATTGGGATAAGGCTAAGACAAATCTTGACAAGGAAATTGAAAAGATTAATGCTGCAACCCGCGCAGGTATCAAGTTTACCATTAGTGATTTCTCCGTTCGCCGTACCATTTCTAGTGATTGGGAAGATTATATGGTTGGCCGTATGCTTGCTATGTGTCCTGCCTTTGTTGGAACAAGTAATGTGTACCTTGCTATCAAGCACAATTGCACGGCAATCGGTACCTTTGCTCACGAATTGGATGCTACCTATCAGGGTCTTTCCGATGTAACTATTGAAATGGCTCAAAAGCAGAAGCTCACGGATTGGTCTGACTTGTACGATGGTAAGTTGGGTATTGCCCTTTCTGACAACTATGGTTTCAAGGCTTTCTTGAAGGATTTCGGTCTAAAGTTTGCCAAGTTGTTTGATGGTTGCCGACATGATAGTGGTGACCCGATTCGTTGGGGTGAAATGCTTATTGCCCATTATAAGAAGTTGGGCATTGACCCGACCACTAAGGTAGCTTGCTGGTCTGACTCCCTTGATATTGACAAGGCTCTTGCTATTGCCAAGCATTTCAATGGAAGAATCCGAATTGCCTTTGGTATCGGTACCTACCTTGGTGCTACAGTTTGTGGAACTAAGCGAGAACCTCTTTCTATGGTTATGAAGGTTGTTGAAGTCAATGGTAAGCCGGCTGTCAAACTTTCGGATAGCACCGGTAAGACTATGTGCCACGATGAAGACCACATTAACTATGTGAAGATGAAGTACAACTACAAGTCCATTGATGAAATGACTGTAGAAGAAATTCTTGAAATGCTCCCGGATTTCAAGGATGTTAAACTTAGCGACATCTATCACCCTGCGAAAGCAGCTTAACTTTAAGAGGAGTGAATTGGGGTGAACTTTTGTTCACCCCTTTTTTATGAAATACAAAGGACCAGGAGTTAAGTTTATGGATTTTGAAGATTCACACCAAGAAACTGTCTATTATGTAGTTAGTGCTTTTGAAGGAAAAACTTATCCCGATATAACACAAGATTATCGTGTAAGAGACAGAATAGATTTTATGAGAACTATAATCTATGATGCCTTTAGTTATGGTGATGGTCTTTTAGATGATAGAATTTTTCGTAATAATTATAAATTAGTTGACAAACTTGCAGAAGAATTGTATATTATCCTCAAACAATCTTTGAAGGAATGTTCTGGTGCCTTTTGTGAAAATCCTAGACATTGTGCCGATGAATATCTTAAAAAGCATTGTAAGGTTTTGTTTAAGCGAATAATGGCTGAAAGTGATTTCGCAGAAGGAGTTTAACTATGTTTTTTAGTAAGAAGAAACCTCAACCAATCGTACCACAATATCTAAAGAATGATAAGGGTCAGTTGGTTGGCGTTCGTATTGGTGAAAAGGATTATCGTATTGCTGCATACGAGTTAATGATGGGAACACCTGGACAAAAAAGCATTTACCTTTTTGATAAACTTGGTCAAAAGGTAGCTTGGGATATTAAATCATTTGAAGAACTTGACACAATGTTAAAAAGTTGGCAGGGGTAAGTATGAAAGAAATTAGTAGTGGATTCGTAATCTTAAACAAGAACAACAACGGTTTGATTCTTGCTTGTCAGGCTTTTGGTCATAAGTTCAAGGAAGGAAACTGCGATGTTCCAAAGGGTCACGTAGAAGAAAATGAAAGCCATTTGGATGCCGCCAAAAGGGAACTCAAGGAAGAAACTGGAATTGTCCTTACAAATGAAAAGATTCACGATTGCGGGCTTTTCCAATATCTACCCTATAAGGACTTACACCTTTACTTGGTGGAAGCTGATGTAGATGTTACTAAACTTTCTTGTAATAGTGTGTTTACACATCGTTTTGGTGAAGAAGTTCCAGAAATTATTGGCTATCATTGGGTAACTGGAACTAATATGTTCTATCGTTCACTCGGTCCGATTGTTGAAAAGTGTATTGAACATTACAAACAAGGTTTAGTATGATTGATGAAAAATTAATGAAAGATGTTCTTAAACTACACAGGCAATCATATTATGAAAGCAAGCATAATGAACCAATCATCCAAATGAGAATGTTGTACAATTATGTTCAAAACCTTAGAATGGTTGAACACATTAAAAACAATAGGGATAGAGAATTAAAGTATTATCATTGTACTCAGAAGGTAATGGAAAACATTATGGCTTGGGAAGCAATTGATGATGCCGATAAGAATGGAAAGAACTTAATGGATAAGAAACTAAAGCAAGCCATTAAAGAAATTGAAATTGAGTTTGACTTTGTGTAAAAATAATTTTACAATATTATTACAAGTAGCTCATTGACAAAATGGGCTACTTTTTATATTTTTATTAAAAAACCAACAAAAGAGGTAACAATGACCAAAGAATACTATATTGTGACAGTTACAGACAATGGCAAGATTCGTTATGTTGAAGATTCTAACATTGGCTTGCGATTGACTGATAACTTGAAGAACAGTGTAGATTTTAAGTCTAAGGAAGGTGCTGAACGAGTTTTGAAACAATGGAAAGAATGTTGGTCTAACCGACGCATTTTGAACTTGGAAGAAGCAACTGTTCGTAAGGTTACACTCACACTTGAATAAGGAGAATTGATTATGATTTATTTCTACGGTGGTACTTTTGACCCAATCACAAATGCACACATTGATATTCTGAAGACACTTAGTAAGAAGCTGCGTCAGAATGATATGCTTATGGTTGGTGTAGCCGACAATGACGAAAAGAATTACAAGACACCTATCAATCATCGTCTTACGATGGTTCAAGATATGGTAAATGAAAAGTTACAGAAGTACAACATTCGCATTGTCAAGCAGGAAGCTCGTACATACAAGTTCATTCAAGATTATATTGCTCAGACCGGTGTAACTATGAATGACTTTACCATTTGCGTAGGTGAAGATGAATGGAAGTCTTTGTGTGCCGCCAAGTGGGTGAACTATGAACTCCTTTTGAAGTATTTTAAGTTTATGGTTGTCAAGCGAGACAGCGAAGATGAAATTAAAGTTCCAAAGGGTTTCAAGACTGATGTTACCGCAATCAAGGTAAAGGTCAGCGATGGTATTAGTGCAAGCAAGGTAAGGGAAATTCTTTCTAATGACCCGGATAGCCACTATGAAGATGTTAAGGACATGATTACACATCATACCTTTAGATACATCAAGGAAAACAAGCTCTATTGGCAGAATGGAAACAATTACGATGGTGAACTTAAAGAATTTCTTGCTGACTACGATACAAAGAAGTTCAAGAATGCAATGAAGAAAGTTCTTGCTGAACTTAAAAAGGATAAGAAAATTAAAGACGATGCCGAAGAAAAGATTATGAAGGTGGTTGAAAAAGCATATGGTGAACCAAGTGTAACCACCGATACTATTGCTTACAATGGCAATCAGATTCTTTTGATTCGTAGGGGTGATTTCCCATACAAGAACTCTTGGTGTTTGCCTGGTGGATTCTTTGATAAGACTGATGAAGATTTGGCTTATGGTGCTGCAAGAGAATTGCGTGAAGAAACTACCATTGACCTTGACCCAAGCAAGTTTGAACAAATTAAGTCCTATGGTCATAACTTTGACCCACGAATGAAGATTGTAGATACTGCCTTTGCCGTTCGTGTTCCAAAGAATATGATGAAGAAGGCTGTTGGAAGTGATGATGCTGCGGATGCTCGTTGGTTTGACTTGGATAACCTTCCTAAGTTGGGCTTCCACCACGCACAAATCATTGAAGATTGGTTGAAGACAAGGAATGACTAA
>JAGCEE010000198.1 GCA_017650795.1 Clostridia bacterium
GCCAATCATTATGCCATCTACGATTTTTAATATTTCGTCTATATTGTCAATACCGGATTGGTTTTCTAGTTTTGCAATTATGTCTACATCTTTTCCACCATTTTGATTTAAAAACTTTCTAACATCAGACGCATCTTTTGCGCTAGACACAAACGAGCAAGCTACTAAATCTATATTGTTTTTTATTCCAAATAGTAAATCGTTTTTATCATTGTTTGATAAGTAATCTTTTACAACTATTTTGTCTGGAAAATTCATACTTTTGTTATCAAACATTTCCCCACCAGAAATTGCTTTACATTTTACCTCATCTTTACCTTCTTGTAGCACTTTAAAACTTAAAAGGCCATTGGCTACTAGTATGGTGTCACCCTTTTTGAGATTTGGAATTATGGATTTTGGAGAAACAGACACAATATGCTCATTGCCCAATACTTGCTTAGATGTAAATGTAAATTCGCTATTTGGTTTAATACATGCTTTGCCACCCTCAAATTTACCTATTCTAAATTCTGGTCCTTTGGTGTCTAACATTATTGCTATTGGCTCACCAAGTTTTTCTCTTACTTTTTTTATATTTTCTATTTCTATCTTATGGCTTTCATGATTACCATGTGAAAAGTTTAATCTTGCAACATTCATGCCTGCTTTTATCATTTTTTCTATTGTTTTTTCGTCGTTTGAAGCCGGACCAATGGTACAAATAATCTTTGTTTTTTTCATGTTATTCCTCTAATTTTAAGAATAACATTTTTATAGTTATAAGTAAAACAAATTATATGTATTAAAAAACTTAGTTGCACTTGCCCTTACAATATCTACATTTTTTGTTTTTTAGTTTATTAAACAAACATGCAATTACATAGCCAATTATAATAATAACCAAAACAATTACCAAATAATTAAGTATTCCATGGGCAAGAATTATATTTATGCTTTGATATAAAACAAAACTCACCAAATAGGCAATTATAAATTGGACTAAAATAGATATAAATGTCCACTTTTTGCCAATCTCTTTGCAAAGTGTTGCTGCGGTGGCAAAACATGGAGAATAAAGCAAACAAAATGTCATATATGAAATACTGCTTGCTGGCGAGAATAAAATTATGCTTGCCGTATTCCTTAAACTTCTTGAAATTGCAGAAAATCCCTCTTTTTCGTTTACTCCATTTATAATTGCTATTGACGAAACTATTACTTCTTTTGCAATAAGGCCAGCAAATAGTGCCGACACTGCTCCCCAATTATTAAACCCAAGTGGTGTAAAAATTGGAGCAAAAACTTTGCCAAATGTTTCCAACATACTTGCATCGCTTGAAAGGGCAACATACTTTAATGAAAATGAAAAATTAGATAATATCCAAACAATAATATTAACCGACACAAGCAATGAACCAATACGTATTAAAAACGACTTTATGTTATCAATCATTATTTTTGCTATTCTCTTTAAAGGTACAATCCTATACGCAGGAAACTCCATAATAAAAGATTGCGAATTGCTTTTTAAGAATGTTTTTTCGTAGAATACACTTAATAATAATGCAATAACAACTCCTAAAAGATACAGTGCAAAAATAACAAAAATATTTTTTGCTCCAAAAAATGCAGAACCAATTACAATATAGATTGGCAGTTTTGCAGTGCAACTCATATATGGCGTAAGCATTGCCGATTTTATTTTGCTGTTTTTGTCTTCCATTGTCCGAGCTGTAATACAAGCCGTTGTAGAGCAACCCATACCCATAAGCAATGTGTAAACACTTTTTCCGCTTAAACCCACTTTACCAAAAATATCGTCCATGCAAAATGCCACCCTAGATAAATAACCCGAATCTTCTAATAATCCAAGGCACACAAACAAAATTACAACCTGTGGCAAAAATGAAAAAACTGTTCCTATTCCACCCAGTACTCCACTTGCAAAAAAACTATGTATTATTTCAGAAGATGTTGCACTTTTTACTATTGACATAACAAATGAGCCAAATATGTTTTGAGTAAAGTTAGATAGTTGTTCTCCCAAAAATGAGCCAATAGAAAAAAATGTTATGTAAAAAATAAAAAGTAGAATTAGAAAAAATATAGGAATAGAAAGATACTTGTTTAAGAGGATTTTATCCAAACGGCTTTTGCCATATGTGATAATTTTATTGTAGCCAATTTGTTTTAATATTTTTTTAATGTGAGCATAGTTTTCTTTTGCTATTATATCTATTCCTATATCATTTTTTAAGTTGTTTATTTGTTGTAA
>JAGCEE010000199.1 GCA_017650795.1 Clostridia bacterium
GTTTCATATTTTCTAGTTCTTTCAAAATGGTCTTCATAACCCGTACATAACTTTGTATGGTTAAAGTGGGTATCACTTACAAAAAATACATTTTCATTACTTAAATCTATCATAAACTTAAATATAATAAAAAAGACCAACGGTTAAGTTGGTCTTTACAATTTAAGATTTAAGTTAAACTTAAATTACTTTTCCCAAGAGAACTTCTTTCCGTGGCTAAAGTAGTAAGTCTTTTCCTGAGAATAAAGTTTGCTGTCATAGCGAATGGATTCATCACCATAATGTTCACGAACCTTGTTAATGATTGAACCACCAATAGACTTGTGGTGCTTGTGCTTCGTACCCATTACAGGAGTCTGAGCAACCTTGCGAGGGCGACCGCGACCGCGCTTTACAACCTTGACCTTGGGTGCCGGGGTAACAACATCCATAGTCTTGACAGCCATTGGGCTAAACATATCAACACTATGCTTTGCGAGTTCTGTCATTTCAGAAGAAGAAAGTTCAATCTTTGTGCCGTTAGTAAGAGAAATAATCATAGTTTTATCCTTTGTTAATTGTGAATTTTATTGTACTTCCAATTATAGTTTTATGTTTTTAATTTGTCAAGTAAAATTTAATTTACACACTTTGTAAAACGATATTTAGTGTTTACATCAGGATATTTTTCGTGGTCTACTTCGGAAAGAAACATTTTCATCGGACGAACATAAACACCATCTGTATGATTGGTTTGTCCGTGGTTTCCTGTACATTTGTACACAACCATTTCTTCACCAGTTTCACTATCCTTGGCGACTGTGATAACTTCGGCTATTGTTCCCTTAAAATGCTTCCAATGAGAATATTCCGTTACTTCTCTATTTGGTGGTAAATTGCTAATGAAAGTCAAAGCATCTTCAAAATTTTTGTGATTGACTTCAATAATATATTCCGAACCAGTATCACTTCTTACATACTTGTCATTCATTAAATAGAAATGATGTACCAATGATAGTGAAGATTTGGCAACAACTACCAAATTTGCTTCGGTTTCTAAGTTTCTTGGGCTTTCAATTTTATAACCATACCCAAATTCATCTAGTTTTCTTGTAAGTAATTCTAAATCACTCATTATGTTCTCCTTAAAATTTAGTTTACAAAGTCTTTTTCTAATTCTTCTTTCTTTAAATCAATTTTCTTCTGTTTGTAATTCTTCATTACCCTAATTAAAACTGATTTTAATTTATTTAATGGATAATCATTAACCATTTCAGTATGACTATACCAACTTATCATATCATCTATAAGTGATGCATCTTCTACAAAGAAAACATTTACACATTCCATTAATTCAAACATTGTGAAATCATCGTAAGTGTAGTCAACAACACATTTGTAATCATCAAAACCAGGCATACAAATAATGAATTGCCAATCCTCAAAGTTATTCTTCTGAAACTTGTCATAATTACTGTAATCCTTGACTACATAGCCAAGGTTTCTAGCAAATTCTTTGATTGATTGAAATTCTTCTAGTGTCATTTAAAGTCATTCTCCAAATTGATTAATTTTTCTTTTACCATTCTTTGCTTATCATAATATCGTCTGTTATCTCGCAAATGTAAAATCAAATCAATCATTTGTTTTCTGGTGTGATAAAGATAAGTAATTTTCTTTGGTTTCACAGGCTTCAAATAATAATAATTTCCCAATATACTACGGCCAGTTGGAATTTCACAAATTTCATAATCTTCATAGAACTTCATTTCATAGTCATTATATTCCAATATGCTATGCCTATCACAAATAAATTCACCCTGTGTATTCTTAATAATTGGTTCACTATAACTAAGTGGATAATCTACGGCATAAGGATATTCATTCCTATGTTCACAACCATCTACTTGCAGTTCTTTTAATTCATCAAGTTTCATTTAATTCCTATCTTGTCCCATTCTTTTTCTAATCGTTTAATTTGATTATTGAATGATTTATCCGCCCAGGAAGGCTTAATTGTGGAAAAGGTCTTGTAATCCCCACCTACCTTAGAAAACCAAGCAGCAAGCCCGAAAATACAATTATGACGCATACCAGTAGGAGCTTCTTCCATTTTTCGTTTTACATATTCAACAGCCCTTGTCAAATCACCATTGAATTGTGTCTTACGAATTTCATACTTAATCTTTCGTTCCTTTTCATCTTTCTTGCGATGTTCCTCATAGCCCAAATAAGCCATCTGGTAGCCTGGAATATCAAACAA
>JAGCEE010000200.1 GCA_017650795.1 Clostridia bacterium
AGGAAAATAACCAAAGTCTAGTCCTTGATATATAAAATCAAAGGTATTAATTTCATCATCAGTTATTTCTCTTAATTCAACATTCTCAAATACATTACCACCAACACCTGTCATTAAACCAAGATATTCGTTGTCATATAGTTTTTCATTTATTGATTTTAAAAACTCTGCTTCATCTATAAATGCTTGACCTAACCACTTCTTTGGTACACTTCTATAATCGCTTAAATGTACTAATCTTGTGTCTTTTAGTATCATCTTCTCTATGTTTACAAAATGTTGACTAGATGCCGGCGTATTGTATGAATAGAATTGTATAAAGTCATCACCACCACGTATTAATGACTGATTAATCTTACGCACTTCGTTCATTCCTGCAAATTGGTCAAATTCTTCATACCAAGTTATTCCCACATACATATTTGCCGGTGTCTTTAATGATTTAATCTTACCATAGTCATCTGCTCCCCTAAAATAAATCTTTTGGCCTGTTTTAGTGTTAGTTATTTCTAATGGCGATTTTGTCAACTTCCAATTGTCTTTTATATGTGGGTATGTTTCTCCTAGTACATCTATTGCCCATTCTAGTTGTGCAAACACACTATCTTTTAACGTATCTTTTACTTTACGTAACACTACTGCACACATACGTGGGTTGTTTTCTAGTAATTCTATTATCTTTTCACTTATGAATGATGATTTTGTACTACCTCTACCACCTTCTAAATAGTATTCACGATATTCTCTATCATCAATGCTTCTGTTTATATCACTAAATGTACTTGCTATGTCTTTTGCTGGTATGTTAGTTATTATGTCAAATGCTTCTTCTTTTGCTTCTTGTTTCTCCATTAGTTGCTGTATTATTTCATAGTTCTTACCATTACCATTTACTGCACCTTTTATTAAGCCTAACGTTGTAAGTTCTCTGTATGTTTTGCCTTCTTTTTTATCGGTTGCTTCAAGACATTGTGCAAGTGTTTGTAACATAGTGGCTTTCTTTCTTCTTGCTATGCCAGAATTGATGCCACCTTTCTTCGCTTCTTCTTGACTTAATTTATATTCACACGGTCTTAGGTTTTGTTCATTTGCCACTATATCACCGCTTTCCCTGTTTTGTTAATATTTACATACTCTATCAGTAATTTCTGCATATTTTATCTCCTACGTATATTATAGCACTATTTATTGATTTTGTAAAATACCAAAAAGAACACTCTATTAAGAGTGTCCAATAGAATGAAAAGAATACTTTTCAATTTGAAGAAGCATAGTACCCATTATAGGTACTGCACTAATTGATACGTAATGAGAAAACAAAATGAAAAGGGGTTGTGGTGATTTCTTTTTATTTATTTTGTATCAATTAGAACACTACCTAGAATAAGGTAGTAAATAATGTTAGGTCGGTATATCAACACATTATTTTTTGTATAACTCCTTTCTTTCTCTATACGATAAAGGGTTATACACATTTAAACACTAATTGAAGTAATGATATATCTATCAGTCATATATCTCTTACTTCTCTTTAATCTTACTACATTTTTTTGGTTTTGTCAATTGCTCTGCATTATCTTCTATAAATTTATAATAATCTGTTTTATTTTGTAAAAATACTATTGGGAATTGAGATTTGCCATCATCTTCAATTATCATAAACTCTGCTCTATCACTTTCATTAAAATTTTTTCTTATTGTTTTTACTGCTTCTATGTATTCGTATTTTGTTGCAAGTAATTCCCATACAACGTGTTTTATATATATCGTGTATTTCATTTGCCAGATTTTCTCCAATGTCTTAAAACAACAATTGCGTATATAATCAAAAATGTCCATACAAATTGATTTAAACTCATATTCATCCTCCTAATCTTTTAA
>JAGCEE010000201.1 GCA_017650795.1 Clostridia bacterium
AAAATGATATTTCCCGCCAGAACACTATATTTTTTACATATATTTATATTATAAATTTTTTATTATTTAGTTTACTAAACAATGCTTTATAAAACATATTAAAAAAAGAATGAATAATAAAATATTACAATATAATACAATATGATAAACTACAATAAAGAAGCAAAACTAATTGGCTTAAAGTATTCTATTATTAGCTTTTTTAACAAAAATAAGTTTACAATTCTTTTATTATTAACTCTTATTCTTTTATCATTATTAACTGGAGTATTTACCGGAATAAAATTACACAACATTAGTGGCACAATAAACATTGAAAAGTACAGCTTTATAACCCTTATTTCTGGCGACATCTACTCCGTATCAATATTTATAAAACGATTTTTAAGTGCACTTTTAGTAATGGGAATTTGTATTTTGTTTTCTACAAAAAAATTGCTATGTTTATTTGGATATATTCTTATTTGTTATAGAGCATTTTTACTAGCCCTAAACTGCACATTTATTATTATATTATTAGGATTTTCAGGTACAATAAATGGTATTCTCATAATACTACCATGCCAACTATTGATTTTAATAGTTATCTCTGCTGTATTTATAATAAGTCTGAATTCGTTTAAGAATAAGGAACAATGTGGAAAACTTAACGACAGCTATTTTAAAAGCGTTTTAATTGGTATTATACTTTTGTTCACTATAAACATAATAGAAGCCATACTACTTACAACATTCAAATCAACAACACTGTTAATTATTTAATTATTAAAAGAAGATGGCATAATTTTATAATTAAACATTTTAAACAAGCAATACATTATTATTTCAAAATAGTTTACAGCGCAACTATCTTATTTCCTGCATCATCCAATCAACATAAATACCATAACCCTTTGTTGCATCATTTATAAACACATGCGTCACAGCACCAATTAGTTTACCATTTTGGATGATTGGCGAGCCACTCATACCCTGAACTATGCCTCCGGTTAGTGAAATTAAATTTTTATCTATAACCCTAAAAACAAAACTCTTATCACTCTGTGACGGTTGATATTTTGTTTTTATAATCTCTATATCGTATTCTTGCCTTATTCCACTCACAGACGATACCAACTTTGCCTTACCCAACTTAACTATCATCCTACTGCCAATTTCTGCCGATAAGTTTTTATCTACAAGCCCGTCCTTATTTTCGGTTGAGCCAAAAACTCCACTTTTCGTATTTATATCAACTTCTCCATATGGAGTTTTAGACAAGGAAAACAAACATCTAAGCTCGCCCGCCTTTCCTTTTTGCGCTTTGTTTATTCCAACTATATTGCATATATATATTCCACCATCTTTAACCGGTATCTCCGCACCCGTTTCGTAATCACATATAGCATGCCCAAGAGCGCCAAATTTTCCATCCTTTGTGACAAATGTTAATGTTCCTATGCCTTGTGCATCATCTCTAACCCATAAGCCCAATTTTTTTTCGCCACTTTCCTCATCAATGTTTGGAATAACAACAATATACTTTTCTTCGCCACCACGAAGCACTGTAATTGTAATTGGAGTGTTTACTTCTAAATTTGACAAATATTCGATGGCATCGGAAGGCTTTTCTATAACATTATCATCAATCTTTGTTATTATGTCACCAGACTTAAATGGATTTCGTTTGCCATTTTCTTTTTTTTGGCCAATCACAATCAACCCCTTAGAGTTTATCGCAAAACCAAGAGGAATCCCACCTAAATAAACCTTTTGCTCTTCATAAATAGTTGCCTCCACATTTCTTATAGGTATAATCCCAAATAGTTTTAATTGTATATATGTGTTATGTTTTCGTTCTTTTCCAACAGTATATGTGTCCTCAGCAACATTTGCAGATACAAAACTCCCAAATGTGTTTTTATCATTCATCTCTCCCAAATCATTAAGAGTTATGCTTAAATTGTTTGGCATTTGAGCAACGGCTGAATAGTTAATATTTAAAGCAAAAATAACATACATTATTGCAATTAACAAACCAAAGAATTTAAAAATATATGATTTCACAAGATTTCTCCTAAAATGCAGTCAAAAAAACCACCTTATATGGTAGTTTGTTTTGATTATATTAAAATATTCACAATTATTTGCATTGGTTGTTTTTGTATTGTTCTGCCTTGCTTTTAAGCTCTCTTGCAAATTGAATGGCAACACCAGTAGGCTCCGCACCAGATATTTCTGCTATATACTTTATTGCTTCATCATCATTTAGATACTTAACATTAGAATATGTCTTTCCGTTATCAACAGTTTTGCTTACAAATATATACTTATCCGCCATTGCAGTGACTTGTGCCAAGTGCGTTATGCATATAATTTGGGTTGTTCTTGATAAATTAGAAAGCCTTTCTGCCACCCGTTGCCCTATTTCACCACTAACACCGGTATCAACCTCGTCAAAAATGAGTGTTGCCGAATTGTTAAACTTATTAAAGGCGTTTTTTATTGCGAGCATAAACCTGCTCATTTCGCCACCAGATATTGTTTTTGCAAGGCTTTTTAAACCCTCACCAGCATTTGCAGAAAACAGGAACTCAACATTATCTATACCATTCGCAGTAAACATAGCATCTTCCAGTAAAGGTATATCACCAAAAGAAACTTTAAATAAAAAGTTTTTAAATCCAAGCACACTTAGCTCATCGGAAACATTTTTTTCAATCTCTTTGCTTGTTTCTTTTCTAATACTAGAAAGCTTTACACACAAATCATAAAGTTCCTTTCTTGTTTCTTGCTTTTGTGATTGAAGTTTATGTAGTTTTTCTTCACCAAATAATAAATTATCGTAATCTTCTTTTGCTTTGACCAAGTATTCTAACACATCATCTATTGTTGCACCATATTTCCTTTTTAATGATTTTATTAAATCTTGTCTTGCATAAAGCCTATCCAACTCATTTTCATCAAATGGATTATCAAAGTATTCGCTTAGTTCATCCAAAATATCAGACAAATCTATTCTATCGCTCTTTATCCTTTCTAGTAGTCCTGTCAAATTATCGTCATATTTACTAGCAAAAGTAATTTGTTGCTCTACCTGTGATAACAACTCACATATATTAGACAAAAAGCCATTAGATTGTTTTACACTTTCAAATATCTTTTCCGAATTTGCCAACCTTTCAATCCTAGTCTTTAATTCATCGTCTTCGCCAGCAACCAATCCGGCATTTTCTATGTCTTTAATTTGGTAATCTAATAGTTCCAGCTTTTTTGCTCTAAGTTCATCATTTAAACCAAGTTCATCTATTTTACTTTCTATATTTTTAAGTTCTTCAAGTTTTGATTGTATGCTATTTTTTAAATCTATAACCAAACTTCCAGCATAAAGGTCAATAATAGAAAGGTGATTTTTAGAGCTAAGCAAATCTATATTTTCATTCTGAGCATAAATATCTATAAGCAATGACGAAAGGTTTTTAATTGTACCAACACTTACAATTGTGCCATTTATCCTTGCATCGCTTTTACCGTCAGTATTTAAACTCCTAGAAATTATTAAATTATCATCAACATCAATATCGTTATCTTCTAAAAACTCAACAACCCTTTTGTCACTACAATCAAAAACAGCCTGCACGGTAAGTTTATCTTCGCCCGTTCTAATATTTAATCTATTTGATTTATCACCCAAAACAAAAGAAATGGCATCAATGATTAAACTCTTACCAGCACCAGTGCTACCAATAATCACATTAAAGCCATCACTAAACTCAATAGTTTGGTCATATATTAAAGCAAAATTTTTAATTTTAAGAAGTCTTAGCATTAACCCAACATCTCCACAATAGTATCAACCGCATTTTGAGCCTTATATTCATCATCAAAGTAAACCACAACACAATCATCGCCAAAACTTGAACCTAAAACATCAAATAAATTTAATTTATCAATCAAAGAGCATACACCAGAAGCAAATTGCTTAACGGTACGAATAATACAATTTGTTCCTAATCTTTTAACAGAAATGACACACATCTTAAATAAATTTATATTCTTATTGCTAACACCTTGTTCACCAGCATCTACAAGTGCATACTTATATCCACCATTAGAACCGAGGACTTTTATTAATCCAAGTTCCTTAATATCTCTTGAAATTGTTGCTTGTGTAATATCAAAATTAGCAGCTTTTAAAAGAGAAACAAGTTCGTCCTGTGTTTCTATTTCTCTTGTAGAAATGAGTTCTAATATCTTTGATTGTCTTAGCGAGCGTGCCACAATGTCCTCCTTTGCATACGGCTCAATACCTTTAAAATAAAAGGATTGGCCATGTTATGCATAAATATAAATTTATGTTTATGCATTACAATTTTGATTATTATACAATACAATTTATAATTATGCAAGTGTTTTTATGAATAAATATTCACGAGTTTTTGATAATAATTTGACTTTATGAATATTGATAAATGGCCAATGTATAAAAACAAACATTAATGTATAATGCATTTTGAAGTTTTTTTGTGCCAATATACCAATAAAAAGGAGATGCAATGTATTACATCTCCCTACCCTTTTATAGTTTTTATTTTTTACTTGTATTTCTATTAAACAAACTAAACAGTTTTCCAACTCTTAAAATAATAGAATTACAATTATTGATTGCATATCTTTTTCCCAATGCCTTACCAAAAATTGTTGTTCCGGCAATAAGTGCTGTCACCAAAGACGCAACCAAAATCGTTAGGCTATCATTTTTTAAATCGTTTGCAAACTTGATGACAATGCTAGCTCCTGCCGCACCACTAAGTATTCCACAAACATCACCTATTACATCTGCACATAGCGA
Organism: Clostridia bacterium; assembly: GCA_017650795.1. Taxonomy (GTDB): domain Bacteria; phylum Bacillota; class Clostridia; order Christensenellales; family UBA1242; genus HGM11367. Next base: position 4,832 of record JAGCEE010000201.1, read on the forward strand.
AGCAACCTTGTCTGCATTTTTTATTAAAGACAGTCCCTCTTTTGCCCCCCTAACTTTTTTTGATGCCATTGCAATAAAAGGCTCTTTGCTACATGCAGTGACAGCTACACCAATCATATCGGTTATGATCGCAATAGCAACAAACACAACTATTATTATTAAAGCAATAGCAACCCCCGTTCTGCCAAGCAAAAACTCAGATAATATACTAAAACATAACGATAATGCAAAAGCAATTATAAACACCTTTATTGGCCAAAATGTTTTAAGGTTTTGTTTTTTTACTTTCTTTTTATATTTTGTTTCATTTTTATTACCAGCAACATAAATACGTTTTTCTTTTATAGTGCCGTCATAAACCTCGCCCATCTTATTAGACATACTTTTTTTTGTTGTTTTATCGTTTTTTTCCTTATTTATAATCCCCGGGTTTTCTCCCATAAAACTTTCCTTTTAATATATGATACTAAAATATAGTTAATTTTACAAGCAAATATGACTTAAACATATTTTGCAACATAGTATTATATTCTTACTTAAAAATGCTCATGTTTATTCTTTAAACAATTTAAATAAAAGAATAAAAAAAAAGAAGGTAGCACTTTAAGTAAACCTTGCGACATAGGTTCGGTTGGATTTCCCACCACATGGACTTTTTGTCACCAAAAAGCAGTTTCCTTTTACCCACAGGCATTCACCGAATCGCCACTAAGAGCGCACTATAATCCCTAAAATACCTGGCATATGCCAACAGTCTAGAAGATTTCCCAAACACCATCATTTAACCTTAGCTTTTTTTGCAGATGTAGTTTCAACAGCACTGCCAAACATTTTAAAGCGCTTTAAAATGTAAAAGCATTATCCGCACATATCCCCAAACAGCCACTCAAAGCAGGCTACACTGCACACAATGTTTGTCGTATGCAGGTTCACGCCCAGTAGGTAAAAATCCCTTAGAATTTCCACCAGCATGGGTCTCCACGACAAATGGGGTCAAAGCCATATGCCATTACAGCCCTCCCATAAGTCTTAACTCTCAGCATTTGCCCCAATTTGGGCAATCAAAGCAAACACCAAGAACTTCACAGGTATGCCCTTCGACGCTATAAAAATCGTCTTCCAGTTATAATCAGGCGACTAGAATACTGCACCTTCTTATTGTATTGTACCATAAATCTAAAACAAAATCAAGATGTTTTAAATAAAGACCATCAGAGAATTATGAAATATATTAAGGAATAAAAATTACAAAAAAATAAAAAATGGTACAAAACCGTACCATTTTATTTAAAACTTTTCTTTTGCAACATAATCCTTTAAATAATTAAGCGCATCATCATAAGCAAGCATCATCTTCTCTCCGGTTGTCCTAAACGATATTTCAACATTATTCTCTTGCAAACTTCTTGGACTAATTACCACCCTAACAGGAACACCAATCAATTCGCTGTCAGCAAACTTAAAGCCAGGAGATACATTTCTATCATCATAAAGAACATCTACACCTGCAAGTTTTAAATCTTCATATAAGCGTTCCGCTTTTGACTTAACAAGTCCATCATCTAGTCTAAGTGGGCAAATTTCAACTTCCCAAGGCGCAACATTCATATTCCAAACAAGGCCCTTATCATCACCAGACTCCTCAGCAATGCATGCAATATTTCTACCAATACCAATTCCATAGCAACCCATGATTGGGTTTATATCATTTCCATTTTTATCATGTATTGTCATATTCATTGTGCTTGTATACTTTGTACCAAGCTGAAATATATTACCTATTTCTACACCTCTATATATTTTTAATTGGCCATCTTTACAATTCACACAACCTTCGCCATCTTTTACTTTTGACACATCATAATACTCTATATTTGGTAAGTCTCTACTCATACACACACCAGATATATGGTATTTTTCTTTATTGGCACCACAAACAAGATTATTTTCTCCTTTTAAAGATTCATCAAACAACAGCACCAAATTATCATCTTTTAAACCAACAGCACCAATATTTCCTTTTACCAAATTAGTATCATCCAGGTCTTTTGGAGCGATATCTCTTTTTATTATTGCTTTTACTTTTGCTTCGTTCACATCCAAGTCCCCACGGACAAACACAACAAGGGATTTGTTTTGTTCTCCCTCCATTGCATAACATACCGCCTTGCATGTTTGATTTGGCTTTATACTTAGAAGCTCACATATTTCTTCTATGGTTTTTGCATCGCCGGTATATACTTCTTTCATTTGCTCAGGCTGAGAATTTATTTTATCCAAAATACCCTTTGCGACTTCAACATTTGCCTTATAACCACATTTTGGGCAGATCGCTATACTATCTTCACCAATATCGGTTAATAACATATATTCGTGTGCTATTTTACCACCCATCATTCCCGTATCAGATGCAACAGCTATTACATTTTTTAAGCCAATGCGTTTGTAAATTCTAAAATATGCATCATAAACCCTTTTATAATATGCTTCTAAGTCTTCTTGGCTTGTATGGAAAGAATATGCATCTTTCATAGTAAATTCCCTAACCCTTATAAGCCCAGCCCTAGACCTAGCCTCATCTCTAAATTTGGTTTGTATTTGGTAAATCATAAATGGCAGTTGATCATATGATTTTACAGTATTTCTTGCCAAATGAACAGCTGCTTCTTCGTGGGTCATACCAAGAAGCATATCATGTCCGGTTCTATCCTTAAACCTAACCATTTCTTCACCGATTGATGTATATCTTCCGCTTTCGTCCCACATTTCTCTTGGCATTACAACAGGAAACAAAACCTCTTGACCATCAATCTTATTCATTTCTTCTCTAATTATGTTTTGTATTTTTAAACTTACCTTTTGCGCAGGTGTTAAAAGTGTGTATATACCATTACTAACCTGCTTTATAAATCCAGCCCTTAAAAGTAATGCCTGACTTTTTACAGTTGCAATACTTGGTGCTTCTTTTGTTCTCTCGCCCAATAATTTTGAAATTCTCATATTTTTCTCCTATTTAAAATCCTCTTCTAGCATCGTGCCCAAAACCTCGCTAATCTTTGTTATTTTGCCCTTTGCTTCTTTAAATTTTTCGGACAAAAACTCACAAAGAGTAGCTCCTCTTTCATATAACTTGGTGGCCTCATCAAACTTAACATCTCCGC
>JAGCEE010000202.1 GCA_017650795.1 Clostridia bacterium
AACGGATTTACAGTCCGTCTGCTTTAACCACTTGCATACCTGTCCATAAGGACTAAAACTTTTGTAGGTTTAGGAGAGTTCCTACTTTCTCAGTGGGCTACCACCTTTAGCAATTTTATTCGTCTTTATTGTACCTAACTATAAGGGTGTTCTATACAATAACTAGAACAAGACGAATATTAAAAGCTAACCCTTTCTGACTGGATTTATGTGGCATACACCACCACCCTTCTTACTTGGGGATTTGTATTGCCGTTTAGACTTTCACTAAACCTATTATGGAATTTGCTTGACCACAACACAATCTATCCAAATCCTAGTGAATTTACACACAAATTCAATGTGTGATGATTTGGAAATTTAATTTGTATCGGGGTAGCTGGATTTGAACCAACAATTTCTCGGTCCCAAGCCGAGCGACTTAACCAGATTAGCCTATACCCCGGTTTCCATATTGTCAAACTATCCTGCATTTTTCGTAGCAGCGACGGTGACCTTCTCTTTCACATATAGGTGGGCGGAGGGCGAATCATCTACTTAGTGGAATCATAGCCTAACACCTCGCTTAGTTTGATTTTTTCAAAAATTTGAAGGTTTTCAAATGTTATTCGTATGAGGACATAGCATTTTAGTATTTCACCTACAACATCAGTAGAAGCAACCTAGAAACATCTACGAACACACTAAGACCCGCGATAGTAATAATGTGTTCTTTTGGTCTAGCTAATTAACCAAGGTTTATTTTGTTCTCAACACCGCGACCCGGCAACCGGTGTTGTTTGCTATATCTTCACCAAATCGTAGCAATTAACAATCCACTGAAGAGCTTGTCTATGCCATATTACTACTGGCGAACAAATTCCACTCTGTACACTAGCTTCCTTTGTTTGTGTTCATAATATTGCTATTTTTGAACAAAACTTACGGTTAGTCTGGCTACTCTCGTAGGCAATCTTTTACAAGCCTCCTACTTCACTACTATGAATCCGTAAGAAAAATTTTCGTGGATTTGGCGGGGCTCGGACCCGCGACTCCCATCTTAAAAGGATGGTACTCTACCAACTGAGTTACAAATCCATTAGGTTTTACGAGTTGTTCCTTCTCGGTTCCATCTAAACACCCACAGCAAACATTTCTATCAGTTGTTAGTTTGTTGTAGTTTGTTCAAATGATTACTATGAAATCCTGCAATTTATTTTTTAGGGCTATCCCATCTACCCGATTCGTGCCGGGTCCGATTTTCGTCAGTTCCATAGTTTTGAACTTGTTTAATGCCAACTTATCAAGCTTCAAATTGGTTTCACGAACCAATTTCATTTACGAAAAACAATTTAGAATTTTCTTTTTGGTTTGTCAACCCTTTTTCAAATCATTTTTTGTAAATGTTTGTTTTCTTTTAGTTGGGGTAGCTGGACTTGAACCAGCGAATATGGGAGTCAAAGTCCCATGCCTTACCAACTTGGCTATACCCCAGTGTTTCGCCCATTACTCAACTATCAGCTGCTAGCCTTTCTTGGACTTGCTTCAGTTCTTGCTTTAAGTCAATGGGATTCAAACCCATCTCGCCGACTCCCTGCCGGTATTTAACTCAGTAAACTATCTTCTTAAAGTTCAAACATCCACCATTTCAATATCCTAATTGGTTTCAAGAACCAATCATTGACAAAATCAAATCTAGTAAACCATCTTTGCTTTGTCAAGGGTAATTTTGAATTTTTTTGTAAATTGAATTTTACACTGGGCTCTTCATTCCTGTTTCAGTAATTCATCATTACGGCAGTCAAATCAAAAACCAATACAATGAAAAATCAATCTACAATCAATCATTCATTACGCACTACAATATAAAAACTATTTACCTCCTTGTCAAGACCCAATTGTGAATTTTTTTGTAAATAAAATTAAACAAAACAAAAACCAGTAAAACTCGTGAATTGTTTTACTGGTAATCTATTAAGTTGTATGTAAATTGAATAATAATTACAACAATAAACCACCAGTATTTGTTATCAAATACTTTGGTGTGGGTAATCTATATTGTTTATTATTCATTTTCATATAGTATATATAATTTTTATTTTTTAAAAATTCCAATTTTATTCAAAATCCTTATCTATTTCACTAATCCTGCTAAATACTCTTTGTAACTTTACTTTTTGTGTATCTCTAGCAATTTGATATTTAATGAATGATATATGATGTTCTAAATCACCAATTGTAACATATTCATCAAGCAATCTTCCAAAAGTATATGTTGTTGTTAATACACCATCTATGAATTTTGTATCACATGATTGACAGACATGCCATCTTTTATCATTGACCGATTTACAAAGTAAACAGCCCCTAGTCTTGTGTTGAATATTAAAACCATAAGCTGATGCCATTGGATAACCCTTAGCATCTAAAAATTCTAATGGTATAAGATTGAATTTCTTAACCAAATCATTTACAACATTATCATTGTTTAAAGTCATTTTCTAATTCTTTCTTCTTTCTATCTATTTGTGCTTTCTTCCATTGTTCAATGACTTGCTTTAGATTTTCTTTCATTTCAGTATAAGTAGAAAATTTACGAAAGTTTACAAAAAGCATTGTTCCATTTGGTGCACAGAATGCTGTTGTAGGCATTTGAATTGTATGGTGCTTTTTATTGTACAACAATATACGATTCAAAGAATTTTTATCATACATTCCATAAGTAGCCCACATTTCTTCAGGGTCAGTCCAAATAGCCACATAATCATCAGGAACAATAGTAAGATTAAATTCTTCAGCCAATGAATTAAATTTGTCAA
>JAGCEE010000203.1 GCA_017650795.1 Clostridia bacterium
ATGTGTTAAAAGCATTAAAGGGTTCGGGGTTTAATCACATTGTTGTGCCTCACTCACAAAAGAGTCCAAATGGTGATTTTAAAACTTGTCCTTATCCAAATCCAGAGTTTTTAGAAACATATAAAGAAGCGTTAAAAAAGACCGACTTTTTTGATGCCGATGTTATTGTTGCCACCGACCCAGATGGCGATAGGCTTGGCGCAATGATAAAAAGCACAAAGGGATATAAATTACTTACAGGCAATGAGGTTGGATTTTTATTACTAAAATATTTGCATGAAAACAAACCAAAAGAGAAAAACGAGTATGCTATTTCAACCGTTGTTTCTTCGCCTATGTTCTTTGATATGTGTGATGCGTATGGCATTAAGTATGAAAAAACACTAACTGGTTTTAAAAATATGGGTTTAGCAAAGCAAAAAATGGAAAATAAATATGGTAAAGACGGCTTTGTGATTTCGTACGAAGAAAGTTGTGGCTATGTGGTAAAAGATAACTTTTATGACAAAGACGGAATTTTTGCCTTATTAAAGTTCTGTGAAATGGCAAGTTTTTTAAAAAATGCCGGAAGCTCGGTTGAAGAATATTTAAATAGTATTTATGAAAAATTTGACAATATGTATTCTCTTGGTGCAAGTCTTGTGTTTAGTGGCGAAAACGCAAAAGAAAGTATGAACCAAAAAGTTAATGAACTAAGAGAAAAAGGCATAAAAAGTTTGTTAAAGAAAAAAATCATAAGCACGGTAGATTATTTAACGGATGACACTGGCTTAGAGTCATCAAACTTTATAGAATACAAAACCAAAGATTTCTCATTTATAATAAGACCTAGCGGAACCGAGCCAAAGCTCAAATTTTATATTCACGCAAAAGGTAAAACATTAGACGAAAGCAAAAAACTTGCAAGTGAAATCTTAAACGCAATTAAAAAAGATATATTTGAAGTTCATGACGAGGCGTAAAACATTTGAACGATAATATTAAGCAAAAGTTAAGCAATCTTACAATTAACAGTGGCGTATACATTATGAAAGATGAGAGCGGCACTGTTATTTATGTTGGAAAAGCAAAAAACTTAAAAAATCGTGTTAGTCAATATTTTAACAGCTCAGAAAAATTGCCAAAAGTTCAAGCCATGGTGGACCATATATATGACTTTGAATATTATATAACACTTTCCGAACAAGATGCTTTTGCACTAGAAAACAACCTTATTAAACAATATCAACCTTTTTATAACATTTTGTTAAAGGACAGCAAAACTTTTGCATATATAAAGGTAAACACAAAAGACGATTATCCGTATTTTGAAGTCACACGAAAAATAAAAAATGATGGCTCAAAATACTTTGGACCATACATTACCGGAGTTTCGGCAAAAGATGTACTAACTTTATTAAATTTGGCATATCCTGTACGAAAATGCCGTGGAAAGTTATCCAAAAATAGCAAAAGGGCTTGTTTAAATTATAGCCTTGGCTTGTGTGTTGCTCCGTGTCAAAAATATGTTTCCAAGCAGGAGTACTTGGCAATAGTCAATGATGCCATGGATTTTTTAAAAGGAAATGACAATAAAATAGAAAAAATCATTTCAGATAAAATGCAAAACTATGCAAACATAGAAAACTTTGAAAAAGCATTAGAAATGAGGGATTATTTAAAAATAATTAAAAAACTAAAAGAAAGAGTTGTTGCAAATATTCCTAAAAATCTTTCACTTGATGCTTTTGCTTATGTTTCCGATAACGAAAAAGGTGCAATATGTGTGTTAACATTAAGAGGTGGCAAAATTCTTGGAATAGAAGATTTTTCTATTACCGATGGTGCATTGTCCGATGAAGAAACATTGCAAGAATTTATTATTGCATATTATCAAAACAAACAGTTGCCGGACGAAATATTAACAAATGTTTTAATGCAAAATGATGATTTTTTGCAGTATCTTTCACAAATAAAAGACGGCAAATCAATAATAATTAACACTCCAAAAATATCAACAAAAGCAAGCATAATTAAAATGGCAATCGAGAATGCCAGAGAGCATTTGTTTAAAAGAGTGAGTGAAGACAAATTAAAATTTAAAAGAACATTAGGCGCACTTATTGGCTTAAAACAGGTCTTAAACCTGTCAAAAATTCCAAAGCGCATGGAGTGTTATGATATTTCTCATATAAGTGGAACTAACAAAGTTGCAAGCATGGTTGTTTTTGAAAACGGCGAGCCGGCAAAAAAGATGTACAGAAAATTCAAAATAAAATTTGTAGAAGGAAACAATGATTTTGCAAGTTTGAGTGAAGTGTTGCAAAGAAGACTTGAAGAACTAGACAAAAACGAAGACGAGAGCTTTTCTAAAACACCAGATTTACTTATTATAGACGGCGGTAAAGGGCAACTTAGTAGCACGTTTGAAATACTAAACAATTCAAACCACAAAGACATTGCAATAATTAGTTTAGCAAAGCAGTTTGAAGAAGTTTATATGCCAAATTGTAGCAATCCGTTAAGATTAAAAAAATCTAGCGAAGAATTAAAACTTCTTCAAAGAATAAGAGATGAGGCGCACAGATTTGCAATAACATTCCATAGAAAACTAAGAAACAAAAATGAGTACGTAGACCCTCTTGACCAAGTTGTAGGCATTGGCAAAACAAAAAGGCGTGCATTATACGAACAGTTTAAAAACCTTGAAAACATTAAAAATGCAAGTTTGCAAGAGCTGGAATTGGTATCAAAAATAAACAAACAAAACGCAAATGATATATATAATTTTTTACACAAAGGAGAATAAGATGGCTAAATTATATTTTAAATATGGAGCAATGGGTAGCAGTAAAACTGCAAATGCACTAATTTGCAAGTTTAATTACGAAGAAAGAGGGTTTAAAGTCCTTTTATTAAAACCCGAAATAGATGATAGGGATTTGGTTGGTGGAAATATTGTTGTTAGGTCCAGAATAGGACTATCTAGCCCATGTATAGCAATAGGGAAATACACCGATTTAGTTGCACTTTTTAATAATGAAAGAAAAACGTGTGATTATAGGGTTATAGTTATTGATGAATGTCAGTTTTTAACCAAAGAGCAGGTGGAACAACTCAAAGAACTATCAACGGATTATACTGTTTTGTGTTATGGCCTTTTAACTGATTTTAAAACCGAGTTGTTTGAGGGCAGTAAAAGGCTTGTGGAACTAGCCGATAGTTTGCAAGAAATAAAATCAATTTGCAAATGTGGAAAAAAAGCAAATATAAATGTAAGGTTTGTATCGGGCAAAATAACGACCGACGGCGACAGTGTTGCCATAGAAAAAGGAAATATAACATATGAGCCAATGTGTTATGCTTGTTTTTTAGAAGAAAAAAAGAAACAAGAAGCAGATTATTGTTGCAACTTACATGGTGTAGATTAAAAGGAGAAAACAATGCCCAAAAAGAAAAATGGCACAATAAATAAAGTAATAAAAAAAGCAGACAAAAGAGCACTATTTTGTATTTTACTTAGTTTAATTCTTGGCATTTGCTGTGGCGTTATTGCAATGTTTGTAGCAATACAAAATGACACTTTTGAACTAATAGGTCAAAGTGAAATAGTTTTAGAAGTTGGCGATACATACACAGAACAAAAG
>JAGCEE010000204.1 GCA_017650795.1 Clostridia bacterium
ATTCACCATGAGCCCATGGTGGATATTTTTCTTAATGTTCTTATCATAAACCATAATTTGTTCTCATAAATTATAACATCTAATATTTTGGAGGTTTTATGGAAAGATTTGAAATCTACGACGATATAGCCAAGCGTACAAGTGGCGATATTTATGTTGGAGTCGTAGGGCCGGTAAGGACAGGCAAAAGTACATTTATTACCAAATTTATGGAAAAATTAGTTATACCAAATATAGTTAATAAGTTTACAAAAGAAAGAGCCATCGACGAGTTGCCTCAAAGCGCCGAAGGTAAAACGGTTATGACAACACAGCCTAAGTTTGTTCCAAATGAAGCTGCGCATATAAATCTAAATGGAGTAGATATGAATGTAAGGCTAATTGATTGTGTTGGGTACATGATAAATGGTGCAATGGGACAAGCAGAGGGCGATAAACCACGCCTTGTAAAAACCCCATGGAGCAATGAAGATATGCCTTTTGAAAAGGCTGCCGAAATAGGAACTAAAAAGGTAATAGAAGACCACTCCACCATTGGCATTTTAATAACAACCGATGGAAGCATAACCGACATTCCTCGTGCAAGTTATGAGGTGGCGGAAGAAAGGGTTGCAAGCGAGCTACTTGCAAAAGGCAAACCATTTGTTGCCATTGTTAATTCAACCAATCCAAATGGAGCCGAGGCAAAGGCTATTGCAGAAGAGATTTCTCAAAAATACAACTGCTATTCATTGGCGCTAAATGTCAAAGAAATAGATGAGCAAGATGTAGAAAATATTTTTGCAAAAATACTTTTAGAGTTTCCGATTCGTTCAATAAAGGTTAAAATGCCGTCATGGTTAGAAGCCTTATCATTTGAAAACGAAATAATTACTGATTTAATAAAACAAGTAAAAGCGTATGGAGAAAGTTTAACAAAAATAGGAGAGGTTGATAAAAATGCTGTAATAGCCGAAGAAAACGATGACTTTGAGCCGGTTGCAGTGGGAAATGTTAATATGGGCGATGGAACAGTGTATCTAGAAGTAAAACCAAAGCAACAATTATTTTATAAAGTATTGTCTAATGAGTGTGGATATAACATTGCAAACGATTTTGAACTTGTCACATATTTGAGAGATTTAGCATATGCAAAAAACGAATACGATAAAATTTCATCGGCATTAGAGCAGGTAAAAGAATGTGGCTACGGCATTGTGGAGCCAAGAGTGTCGGAAATAGAACTAGAAGAACCACAGGTGGTAAAACAAGGCGGAAGATATGGGGTAAAAATTAAAGCCAATGCTCCAAGTTTGCATATTATGGCGGTTGATGTAGAAACAGAGGTAAGTCCACTTGTTGGAACTTTGGAACAAAGTAAGGATTTGGCAGATTATTTATCGGCAAAATGTGAGGAAAATCCAGAGGCAATCTGGCAAACCAATATGTTTGGTAAGAGTTTGGAAAGCTTGGTAAAAGATGGTATACACTCAAAAGTATTCCAAATGCCAGCCGAGGCGCAAAGAAAAATGAGAAAAACCTTAGGACGTATAGTAAACGAAGGAAAAGGTGGTATAATTTGCATATTGCTTTAAAACCAATTTAAACCAATAACAAAAAATTTTTAAAATATAGCATTTTTAATCTAAAAATTTAGACTAAAACAAAGTATTTTCGTCAAAAAAGCCCTTTAAAAAAAGAGGCTTTTTTTGTAAACTACTCACAAGTGGAGAAAATATGGCAAGACGGATAGTAATAACCAGTGGAAAAGGTGGTGTTGGCAAAACGACAATATGTGCTTTTTTAGGCATGAAACTTGCAGACCTTGGATTTAGGGTTGTAATTGTTGACATGGATATTGGACTTAATAATTTGGACGTTGTGCTAGGATTAGATAGTAAGGTTTGTTTTGATATTGTTGATGTAATAGCAGGAAATTGTAGATTAAAACAAGCCCTTGTGCAACACCCAAAGTACCCAAGTTTATATATTTTGCCATCAACACATTCTTATGATGAGGCGTATATAACAAAAGAACAGGCAAATGTCGTGGTTGATTCGCTTGCGCAAAGCTTTGATTACATTTTAATTGATTCTCCTGCCGGTGTGGAGGAGGGTTTTAGAAGGGCAGTATATCTTGCAAGAGAGGCAATAGTGGTTGCTACGCCACATATTTCCAGCATAAGAGATGCAGACAAGGTTTTGTCTATACTTTCAAGATATGATTTATTATCAAAATATTTAGTTGTTAACAGAATAAGGGGAGATTTGGTTGCAACAAGTGAAACATTGGATTTGGATGAAATTGTTCGCTTTTTACGAGTAAAACTTCTTGGCGCTATTCCCGAAGAAGATGAAATAGCAAAGCAAGCAGAAATAGGATATATGAATAGTCATTCATATACAAGGGCGATTTCGCTACTAGCAGAAAATGTACATAACGGCACAAGAAAGATATATGATTGTTCGCAAAAGTACCGAGGGTTTTGGGGAATACTAAGAAGGAATATAAAAAGAAGAATTTAAGGTTTTTTTTAAAAATATACAAAAATATGGCGATATTTACCATTTTTAATAATAAAAACATGCAAAAACTATATATTTTTTAAAATATTTGCTTGTTTTTAATTGTTTATAAAAAGAGATTATTTATTAAAGGAGTTGTTATGGAAAACAATCAAAATGCGATATTGCAACGTGTCTTAATGCAAGATAAATCTGTTCAACCAGATAAGATTTTGCCCGTGCTAAAATCTGATTTACGAGATGTTTTAAGAGAGTATGGGGAATTGAATGGCGATATAAATGTAGAAATAGACGAGATAGAAAATAAGTATTGTCTTGTTATGGTTGCATCTTTTGATAGATTTAAAATGTAAGCCAGAAAACAAATAAACATATTTTTCTTCGGGTGCATATTATATTTGTAAAGGAGAAGGCATGGATAATAATCAAAGCTATGATTTAGGCAATGCGCCGGTAGTAATAAACATACAAAAAGAAACACGTTTAAATACATATTACCGAAAGGCAATTTGGACAGGCAACTATTTACAAGTGACTGTAATGTCAATTCCGGCTGGTGGAGAAATTGGATTAGAAATGCACCCAGACACCGACCAGTTTATTAGAGTTGAATTTGGGGTTGGTTCGGTGTATATGGGTAAAACAAAGCAGGATGTCAAGTTTGTTGGAGATGCAAATTCCAACTATGCCATTTTAGTACCGGCAGGAACTTGGCATAATGTAATAAATAATCAAAGAACGCCATTAAAAGTGTATTCAATATATGCCCCACCACATCATCCGATAGGCATAATACATAAAACAAAATTTGATTCGGACCTTGCTAATGATTAAATAGAAATATTAAAATACTATTTATTATTATAGAAAGATAAAAAATTGCAAAACATATAATTTTGCAATTTTTTTTTGTAAAAACCTATAAAAATATGGTTTTTTAATGATTTTTTGATGTTTTGTGTTTATTTTTTATTATTTTATATACAATTAATTCTAATTTATCGCTTTATTTCAAATTCCGTTCCATTTGGTGTGTCTTTTAAAACTATTCCTTTTTCTGCAAGTTTGGCTCTAATCTCGTCTGCTTTTTTGTAATCTTTGTTTGCCTTTGCTTCAAGTCTTTCGGCAATTTTTTTGTTTATATAATCTTTTGTGTTTTTATCTAAGTCAACCTGTTCTTTTTTTAAAAGATCTAAACCAAGAACAGTATCAAAAGCCATAACAAGTTTTTGCTTTGTAGTGTCGTTTATATTGCCATCTTTTAAGACATCGTGCAAAACGGTTATTGCCATAGATGTATTTAAATCATTTTCAAGTGCAAGAGCGAATTTTTGTTTATATTTTTCAAACTCATCTTTATCAACTTCGCCAGAACTTATATTTATTAGTTTTGAAGTTTTAGTTTTTAATTTGTTGTATGAATTTATGGCAATCTCAAAAGTTTCTTTGCTAAATACTAGGGGGTTTCTGTAATGTGATTGCAAACAGAATAATCTGTATGCAAGTGGATTATATCCTCCATCTATTAGCGAATCTATCGTTGTAAATCCGCCTGCGCTTTTGCTCATCTTTCCATTTTCGGTGTTTAAATGCTGAACGTGGAACCAATATTTACACCACTTATGACCTAAATAACTTTCACTTTGTGCAATTTCGTTTGTGTGATGAGGGAATATATTATCAACACCACCGCAGTGAATGTCTAAGTATTCTCCCAAATATTTCATGGATATTCCAGAACATTCTATGTGCCAACCAGGATATCCAAGACCCCAAGGGCTATCCCATTTTAGTTCTTGGTCCTCAAATTTTGATTTAGTAAACCACAGCACAAAGTCATTTTGGTTTTTCTTGTGCTCGTCTTCCTCTACACCTTCTCTAACTGCATTTACCATGTTGTCGGCGGTGTGATTGGTTAATACATAATAGTCGGTAAGCTTAGAAACATCAAAATATACATTTCCACCAGAAATGTATGCAAACCCATCATTTAAAAGTTTAGATACAATTTGTATATATTGGTCTATGCAAGAGGTTGCAGGAACAAGTTTTTTAGGAATAGATATGTTTAATCTTTGGCAATCTTTAATAAAAGCATCGGTATAAAATTTGGCTATCTCCATAACCGATTTATGCTCTCTTTTTGCACCTTTTAACATTTTGTCTTCGCCGGAATCCGAATCGGAAGAAAGGTGACCAACATCTGTTATGTTCATGGCCCTGTCTACATTATAGCCCAAAAAAGTGAGGCTTTTTTCTAGCACATCTTCCATAATGTACGACCTTAAATTGCCAATATGAGCATAGTGATAAACGGTTGGGCCGCAGGTGTACATTTTAACTTCATTAGGGTTATATGGTTTAAATTCTTCAATTTTTCTTGTAAGTGTATTATATATTCTTAATGCCATATCTGTTTCCTTTTTTAATATTTTAGCACGTAATTGTTTGTTTTTACTAATAAAATTAAAAAAAATATTATATTCGTCAAAAAGATAAATAAAAGTAATTTAAAAGACTTTGTCGTAAAATTAAATAAGATTTAGTATATTTGTATGACGAATATAAGACGCATGTTAATAATTATTTTTTTTGTATTTGTTATTTTTGTATTTTGTGCATGCCATACAAATACCTCAAATGTAATAAACGGCAAAGGTAAGATAACTTTTGACGGCGAAAATATAATGGGGGTTCAATTAAACTATGGCACAACCATTTTGTGTAATAGTGATAAAAATGGAGCATTTCAGTTTTTATCGCATTCACAATCGGTTAAAATAACACCAACATTGCAAGGGTACTTTTTTGTTCCTAGTTCTATTACAATAGTAGAAGATAATTACGATTTAAGTTTTCGCGCAATAAAGATACAAAAATTAAATGGTAGCCTTTCGCTAAAATCAATATGTATAGTTCCCACAAGCATTGCTAGTTATGGCGACAATTATACCTTTGTTCAAAATGGCAAAGAATGTATTAAGTTGGGTGAATTAAAATTGAGTTATAACCAAAAAATAATAAATGTAATAGCCAAAACAACATACCTATATAAAAACACAAAAAATTATATTGATTTTTGTGATGACATATCTTTTAATTGTGGCGACAGGGTGTCAATAGGTTTTTTGCCAAATGTAAAATTTGTTAGCATGTCAAAAGAGTGGCAAACCACAAATTCGGCATTTTTCTATTTAAACATTACGGACCACCAAACAAATGCTGATTTATCTGACAACAAAATAACTTATAATCTTTACGGAATAAATATAGGTACATTAGCCGTGACAATTGATATATCGTTTGTGTTTGAATATAATAAATAATGCAATAGAATATTTAAAAATATACATTAAAATTTATTCATAAAATCTTATTTGTCTATTAAATAAAAAAACTCGCCATAAGCGAGTTTTTTACTGATTTTTACTTGCATTAGAAAATACAAACAATCATGCCGACCAAAATTACAATAAGTGCAACTGTTAAAATAGTCACATATGTTTTATCCGAACTGTCAATAGTGTCGGTTTTTTTAATAACTCTAGTAAGCCTTTTTGAAACAAATGCTATTGCAATACCAATAGCGATTAAGCTCATGCCAAGAATTCTTGGTACAGTGAGCAAATAATCATTTATAAAATCGTTAACCAACATTAAACCAAACATAAATATCTCCTATAACTATTTTTATTATATCACATGGCTTTTATTTTTTCAATACTTATTTTAAAAAATTTCGTTTGGGTTGTTTTTTGGTGGCAAAAATTATTCTTTTTACTTATTATTGTGCTTTAAAACAAAATCTTTAACACAAATTTGGTAATGTGAATAATATAACAAAGAGGAGGAAAACAATGAAAAAAATCAGTTTACTTGTTGCTTTGCTTTTATGCTTTGTGTCGGTGCTTGTTGTTGGTTGTGGGGAAACAACCACATTAGATACAATTAAAGTAAACGAAGTGACTCATAGCATTTTTTATGCACCATTTTATGTTGCAATAAACAATGGCTATTTTGCAGATGAAAACATACAAATAGAACTTACCAATGGTGGTGGGGCAGATGCTTCTATGAGTGCCATATTAAGTGGTGATGCAGATATAGGGCTTATGGGTCCAGAAGCATCTATTTATGTAATACAAGGAAATTCAAATGACAAACCGGTTGTTTTTGGACAACTAACCAAAAGAGATGGCTCGTTTATTGTTGCTAAACATGAATATGCCAACTTTACGCTTGCCGATATGGTCGGAAAGGAAATCATTGGTGGTCGTCAGGGTGGTGTTCCGGCAATGACACTTGAATACTGCATAAAAGAGGCTGGACTACAAATTGGAACAGATGCAGGCAAGGTTAATCTAAACACGTCTGTTGCATTTGCAAATACGGCAAGCGTATTTGAATCAACTGATGCAGAGTTTTGTACATTATTTGAACCAACTGCAAGTGAACTTTGTAAAACAAAAGGTTATCATATAGTTGCTAGTGTTGGAGAAATAAGTGGAGAAGTTCCATATACTTGTTTTCAAACTAAACAAAGCTACTATCAAAACAATCCATATCTTTGTGAAAAATTTTTAAGGGCAGTGTACAGGGGATATAGATTTTTAAAGAATGCCACGGTAGATGAAATGTATACCGCATTATCTCCATCATTTAGTGGCGTGAGCAAAGACTCTATTGTCACCAGCATCAATAGTTATGTGGCATCAGATGCTTGGGTAAATAATCCGGCAATGACAACTTCTGCATTTGATAGGCTGCAATCAATAATTCAGTCGGCAGGTTATTTGGATAGTAAAGCAGATTTTGGTATGGTAGTAGATAATACAATAGCAAACAAAGTTTACAAATATTTTGCTTAAAACAAAAAAATAAAAAAA
>JAGCEE010000205.1 GCA_017650795.1 Clostridia bacterium
CTAACAAATAATTTTTACTAAATTAAAAGAGTACACCAATGTTATGTTGGTTGTACTCTTATTTTAATATATAAAAGGGTTTTGAAATGCTTGATGGTTGGACTTATTACGATTATGAACAATGCTTTAGACGAATTGGTAGTTATGCCAAGTCTATCGGTTGTGATGTATTATACTATGGCGAAAACGAAACTAGCAGCCACCCACATACTTGTAGAATCTTATTTAATGGAAACTGCATTTGCAAAATCTATTATAATGATAGTGATATTTTTGAAAACTATGGTTCAATTCTTGACAGGGAAATATATTCATTGAAAATGTTACCCGACCAATATGTACCTTACAATTGGTTTGAAAGATTGAGTACAAAGTTTTTGAATTTGTTCAGAAAGAAAAAGAACTATGTGATGTATCATGTCTGGCCTAAGAAACCAGAAAGACTTTTACCAAGTCATTATAGATGTAGTGATGAGGAAGTAAAGCGAATAACTAACAATGGGTATTATGTAAGTGAAGACCAATTAAAGGATTTGCTTATATTTTACACCACTACAAACTTGATGAATTACAAGAAGTATCAAAACGCATTAAAAATTAACGAATTAACAAAGGATTTTGAATAATATGGCAAAGACAATTACCGTACAATATTTGAATGACAGCATTGAAAGATTAAAGAAGATTGAAAAGGGTGACTGGATTGACCTCCGTGCAGCCTATGACTACACAATTAAGAAGGGTGAATTTACCCTTATTCATTTGGGTGTAGCTATGAAGTTGCCTGATGGGTATGAAGCCCATTTAGCACCTCGTTCATCTACTTATTCCAAGTTTGGTGTAATTCAAGCTAATTCAGTTGGTGTAGTTGATAATAGTTATTGCGGCCCCAGTGATTGGTGGTATTTCCCAGCAATCGCATTGGAAAAGGATGTGGAAATTAAGAAAGGTGACAGAATTTGTCAATTCCGCATTATGGAAAAGCAACCTGACCTAAAGTTTGTAGAAGGTAAAATGGTTGATAAAGACCGTGGTGGTTTTGGTTCTACAGGAACTAAATAATGGAAGAAATAGAAAGACAAATAAAAGAGATTAAAGCACAAATTTTTTATTGGCAAGGTAGGACTTTTGATATAAACCCGCTTGAATGGGATGTTATAAAGACTACTGTCACCTCTTTGGAATATGTGCTTTATAATCTTGAAAAGATGAAAAAGTATTATGAACAAAATTCGTAATGAAATAGATAAGATAGACGATAAAATATTTAAGTTGCTTAAAAGCCGTTTTGGCAAAGCAAAGAAAATCGGTCAATTAAAGAAGTATCTTAAAGTTACTACTGACGATGAAAAAAGGGAACAAGAAATACTTTCAA
Source organism: Clostridia bacterium (assembly GCA_017650795.1). Taxonomy (GTDB): domain Bacteria; phylum Bacillota; class Clostridia; order Christensenellales; family UBA1242; genus HGM11367. The sequence continues at coordinate 1,376 of JAGCEE010000205.1, forward strand.
AATTGAACGATGTAAATATTAGTGGTAATTACAAGGAAGAAATTACCAAGGTCTATGAATTGATATTTCAGCTTATGAAGGATATTGAGAGTAAAGAATGAAGTCATTTATTTTGCTAATAAGTTATCTTGATAACATTTGGTCAGAATCACTTACGGAAAAGAATGAAATCATAACTGCGAAAGATGTAAAGGATGCTATCGCACAAATTCACAAGAAATATGGTGATAAGCAAAAACTTGTAATTCGTTCTATTTACTGCGAATAAAGTTTAATACAAAACAAAAATTAGAATGTTTGGTAGTGATACCAAACATTTTTTATATTTGATACAAAATTAAAATACATTAACAATGAGGAAAAAATGAGTAATAAAAATATCATTTATACAAGAAATTACATTGACACCGTAAACACCATTTCACCAATTACATCACAGTTCATTTTTGAAAACAAGGATGGTCAAGTCAAGTTGCGTGGAAACAATGAAAGTGGTAATTGCTTGTTCTTACTTAATGCTCCAAAGGAAAATTTGAATTTCACTGGTGATGAAGATAATGAATCCAAACTTTGTTTCTTGGACTTTACAAAGTTCTTTAAGTTGTACAAAGAATTTGATAAACCAAACGATGATAAGACCAAAGAAGAACACGCAGTATTGGATATTGAAGTAAATGACAATCTAAACGAAGCCGTTGTTATGAATGTCAAATCTAATAAGAGTCCTTGTAACTTTAAGTACCGTCTTGCTAATACAGATGTTATCAAGAAGCCAATCATCAAGGAAAACCCAAAGCTTCCAGAATTTGTTGCTTCTATCAATCTTTCTAAGGAAATGGTTAATGTAATTATGCACCGTATTTCTATGATTGATGCTAACTATGTTACCTTTGAACTTAATGAAAAGACTTGTAAATTCATTGGTAAGAACAACATCACAAACCAAGAATATTCCGAAGAAATTGCCCTTGACACAGAAGTAGATAAGCCATTGAAAGTTACTATCAAGGCTGAAGCATTTACTTTGTTGCCAACCGCAGATTACTTGGTTAATTTCTCCGAACAATTCTTGACTCGCTTTGAACAGCAAAGAGCCGATGGTATTGATTTGACTTTGTTCTTAACCGCAGTAAAGAGTGAAAATTAATATGGCAGAAAATAATGATTTTTTAGAAGACTTTTACGATACTGACGAATTGAAAAATTCCATATCTAATAGTCTTTCAAGATATTCTCAATCTACTAGGATTTGTCAATATGTCCCAACGGAACATAAGCCAAGTTATAGTGAAATGGTTGATGAAACCAAGTATAGACAGCTTATGGAAGATATTGAAAAATCCAATGTACCTGACGATGTAAAATACTTTTTACGAATGGCAGCTACTAGACACTTGAAATTCACTTATAGCAAGATTGCCGATTATTATGCCAATTCAAGTCCAGAAGTACAAAAACTTATGGAAGACAGTGTTCTTGTAATGATTGATTACGATGATGCTGTAGAAAAAGGATATATAAATATGAGTAAAAAGATAGATGAAGTTGCTAGACTTGATATTTTGAATAAAATCAAAATGAAAGAAAGCAACAAATAAAAGTTCAACCTTAAAAATAAAATAAATTCCTATCTTTCTTGGATAGGAATTTTTATATTTGGAACAATAGGAGATTTTATTATGGTATTCGTTTTAGGTATTCTTGCTTTGACAG
>JAGCEE010000206.1 GCA_017650795.1 Clostridia bacterium
ATTCCATGAAGACAAAATGGCAAAACGAAAAACAATCAATAGAGCGAATACAAAAAATAAAAGAACAAATAGAGAGTTTAAATGGCCAAATAGAAATGTCCGAACGTAATTATGATTATAATAAGGCGGCAGAATTAAAATACTCAACACTTCCAAAACTAAAAGCAGAATTAGAGGAGTTAGAGAAAAATACAGAAGAAAAAACCGAAGATAATTTGCTAAGAAGCAGGGTGACGGAAGAAGAAATAGCAAAAATAGTTGCTCGTTGGACAGGTATACCTGTAAGCAAGCTTGTCGAAAGCGAGAAAGAAAAACTTATTCATCTTGGCGATATACTTCATCAAAGAATTGTTGGACAAAACGAGGCTGTCACAAAAGTTAGCGAGGCAATACTAAGGTCTAGGGCGGGCATTGGTGACCCTAATCGTCCAATAGGTTCGTTTATGTTTTTGGGACCAACAGGTGTGGGCAAAACCGAGCTGTGTAAAGCACTTGCAAAATCATTGTTTGATGACGAAAAAAATATGGTGCGCATTGACATGACCGAGTATATGGAAAAGTTTAGTGTGTCAAGGTTAATTGGTGCACCTCCGGGATATGTTGGATATGATGAGGGTGGCGAACTAACTGAGGCCGTAAGGCGACACCCATATAGCGTTGTACTCTTTGATGAAATAGAAAAAGCGCATCCTGATGTGTTTAATATATTATTGCAGGTTCTTGATGACGGAAGAATAACCGATTCTCAGGGGCGAACTGTTGATTTTAAAAATACAATAATCATAATGACCTCAAATTTGGGAGCAAATGCAATTTTAGAGGGCATAGGCGAAGATGGTAGCATATCAATACCAGCAAGAGAAGAAGTAGACGCACTTTTAAAAGCGCAGTTTAGACCAGAATTTTTGAATAGATTAGATGACATAATAATGTTTAAACCATTAACAAAAGACGACATAAAAAAGATTGTTGATTTGCTTTTAACAAATTTACAAAATAGATTAAAAGATAAAGAACTAACATTACAGGTCACCGATAAGGCAAAAGAGTTTATTATAGAAAATGGCTATGATATGTTGTTTGGCGCAAGACCACTAAAAAGATATATCAGCCACACCGTAGAGACAATGGTTGCAAAAGAACTTATTGCAAAAGATTTTAAGCCAAACACAAAAATAAAACTAGATGTTGACGGCGAAAGATTGGTATTGGTTTAAGTAAAAAAAACATAAAAAAATAACTATTTTTTAAAAAAAAAGCTAAAAAATTGCGGTTTTTTGTTGTTTTTTAACAAAATATCACAAAACAAAGTGTAAAACTTGTTTTAAACAATAAAGTTAATTTAATATTTAAGTCATATGGTTTTTAATTTTTATCTAAAGCAACAGACACCTGTTGCTTTTATCTTATTAAACATAATTGAAATAATATTAATCAACAGTATATGTATTTATCTTAAATATTGACAAACTTGTTATTTTTATGTAATATATAAGCGCAAAAGGTGATGTAATATGAAATTAAAATTTTTAAGAAAATGTACAGATGGAGACAAGGCTTTTTATACAGATATTTATGAGCAAATAATGAGATGCGTTTGGGACGAATTATATATTCCAAATGGTCCGCAAAAAGATGCTCTACACGAAAAGAACGACCAACATATTTCAACACTTGTTAATATGTATCCAGAGCTATGGTATACATATAGGATAGTAGACAAGACCTTTCCTACAAGATATATTACACTAGCCGACTATTTACTGACATATAGTTACAACAATTCATTTATGCAAATATTAAGAGAAAAAGATGCATTAAAAATAAAGAGCGTCGCAGGAATGCCTATTTTAAAATTGTGCCTTTTTAATCTTGGTAAAACTGATGCAACAGAAAGGTTGAAAGCTCTTGGCGAACTTATAAAGAGCGACCCAAAAATCATAAGGATAAAGGATCGACATGGTAAAAGTATAAAGCATTGGATTAGAGATATGCTAATAGACACACAAGATGTTTTTAAGAAGAAATATCCAGAAAGAATAGAAATGATTGAAAAAAATGAAGATGCCTTAAGAGAGTTAAAAAGAACAATACTGCAAGTGGAAATGGAGCGGGCAAAATAAAACATATTAAAAAGAAATCGCAAACACAATAGTTGCGGTTTTTTTTTAACAAATCAAATTTGACATGGTCTTTACTATTTTGATATAATTTTACTAAAGGTGAGTGCATTATGAGAAAAAAGAAAAATTTGGGAGTAGTCCTACGAATATTAAAGATTTTACAAACCGAAACCGATAGCGAGCATTTAATAACACAAAAAGAAATTATAAAGATGCTTAAAAAAGATGGAATAAATTGTAGAAGATATACCATAGAACGAAATCTAGATACAATAAAGGCGCTTGGTTATGATGTTGTCACAATAAAAGGCACAGGTACATACTTAAACAATCATGGTTTAAATGCAAATGATGTATATGTTCTTTTGGAAGGGATAAATAGAGCCAACTTTGCATTGGAAAGGGGTTATGTAGAAGAGATACAAGATAAACTTCTTGCAAACCTTAACAAGTACGAAATAGAAGAACTAAAAAACAAAAATATGATTGTATAGAATACAAACTATATAGTGCGATAAATAAAAAAATGGGTTAAATTATTCTTTTTTTGCCAATTTTTTAAAAAATTATATATTTTTTATTAAAACATATGAAAAAACAAATAATTCATTCAAGACCGCTTCTTTTTATATTCCTTGCCTTTGGGCTGGGTATATATTTTGCAAGACCAATTTACACCTGCGAGTTTTGGGTGATTTTATTTTGCTCTCTTGCTTTTTTGGTGGTAGCTTTTTTGTGTATAAAATTTAAACATTTTAAAAGAATTTTATATATTACAATTGCAGTTTGCGTGGGGATTTTGTCTGCACTTTTTACTGATACTCTTTATGTGCAAAATCATTATGAGGGTAGCACTCTTATATCTGGCAGGGTTATGGTAGCAAAAAATTTTGATTATAACTGCTCGGTAGTTTTAGATAACGTTTTAATAGATGGCAAATCTTCTGGCGAAAATATTTTAGTTACCGTGTTTAATGCAACAGAGATACAAATAGGAGATACAATGTCGCTAATAGGCAAACTAAAAGATGTATCTTTGTTTACATTAAAAAACTTTAATAGCTATTATTATCACAACGGCATAAAGCATATCACATCGGTTGATTTTACAAATATTTCGATTATAAAATCAAATAATTTAACATGGGCAGAAAATGTTAGGTTATCTGTTAAAGAACTACTGATAAATAATATGAGCGAAACAGAGGCAAGTGTTTGCTATGCTAGTCTTTTTGGCGACAAATCGGATATTCCAAACAATGTTAAAACCAATTTTTCAATAAGCTCGCAGGCACATCTTCTTGCTGTGTCAGGCCTTCATATTGGATTTTTAGTTGCTTTTATTTCTAAACTTCTTTCAAAAACCAAAATAAAAAAATACGCAAAAGTGATGGTTTTGATTGTGATTTTAGGATTTTATTGTTATTTATGCTCATTTGCTTCATCGGTTGTAAGAGCAAGCATCATGTTTTTAATACTAAGTTTCGGTGGAATAATTGGGCGAAAGTATGATAGATTAAATGCATGGAGTGTGGCAGGTCTTTGTATTTTGCTAATAAGGCCAATGTATGTGTATGACTTGGGCTTTTTGCTTAGTTTTGCGTGTGTATTCTGCATAATAGTTTTTATGAACCCAGCAAAAAGATTATTGCTAAAAATGCACGTGCCAGAGTTTTTAGCTTTTCCTCTTTCGGTCTCAATTTCTGTTCAAATTGGTCTTTTGCCAATCCTTTCAATGGGGTATTCAAAGATCTCACTATTAGGAATAATTGCGAGTGTAATAACCGTTCCATTTTTTGAAATTATCTTTATTATGCTTTTTGTTTTTTCTACCATATGCCTAATACTGCCATTTTTAACGCTTTTGTTAAAAATTCCAATGATGCTAATGGGTGGTCTAATTTGGCTCGTGGAACAAATTGCAAGTTTTAAATGGGCAATTATAGAATTAACAAGGCTCACCGGCATTTTGGTTATATCCATTTATGTTGCTTTCTTTATTTGCTCAAATTTAATAAATATAGGCAAAACAATAAAGCTTTATAGTATTGCAGTCTTACTTTTGGTTGCCGTAATAATAACTTCCTTTATGACAAAAGCCATAGATGTAAACGGCAAGAGATTTGCTATTTTTTCGGCATATGGCAAAAGTGCTTATTATGTTGAAGTTGGCAGTAGTAGTTATTTCGTGGGCGATTTTAATAATGCATTAATAAATGCCGGCAGAAGTTTTTTAAAATCAACTAATATTTATAATGTGGATTACTATATTTCGTTCTCTAAAAACTCACCCAATGATGATGAGTGTTTTGGCAATATCTATAACTTAGAAAATATTGAAAATTTTGGTTTAGAGCAGAATTCAAATGTGGAAATTGTTAAACTAAATAATAAATTGGCAGGAATTGTTTTACAAAATGAAAATAAAAAGATATTCTTTTGTACAAACCAAAAATTTTTTGATGGTCTTTGCCAAGATTTTGCATTAGAGCACTATGATATTGATTTGATTGTGGGCGATGCAAAATATGTGATGCAATATGCAAGTTATTTGGATTGCATAGTTATAAAAGACGGTGAAGAAATAATAAATAAAACAACAAGCACCAAATTATCCGGAAATTATATGTTTGATTTTGAAGATAACAAAGTATTAAATTTAAGGAGTGTAGACTAATGCAGGAAATTGATTTCAAAGTACAATACTTAATATATGAATTAAATGGCGATGCTCTAATTTGTCAAAAAACACTCACAAAAATAAAAGAGCATTATGATATTAAAGAAATGTCTATTTCTGAGTTTAATGACGAAAACTTTGAGGCGTTAAGCGTTATAAATAGTGCAAATCAATTTTCATTCTTTGACGATAAAAGGCTTATTGTTATAAATAATATAGAAAAGGCATTAACAAAAGACGAGCAGGCAATTTTTAACTCATACACAAAAAATCCAAACAAAAATGCAATTATAGTAATAGTAAACTCATATGGCTATAACGCTTTTGAATTTATTAAGGACAAAAAAGTAATTGATTGCATTGCGGACAATTTCTATTCATACAACTATATTAAAAATGAATTTGAAAAAAGAGGAAAGAAAATTCAACAGCCCGAAATAAAACTTCTTGCAGATTACTGCATGAATGATATGGTAAAAATAGAACTTGAAATTTCTAAAATTTGCGCATATATGCAAGATTACAGCGAAGTGACTAA
>JAGCEE010000207.1 GCA_017650795.1 Clostridia bacterium
GTTTTTTATTTTATAAAATATTTAAAAAAATTGATACATTTTTGAAAATAATGTGGTATAATATAACTAGTTTATTAAAAAGGAAAAAATTATGAAAAAGAAAATATTAATGTGTATAATTGCAATTTTTATTATTATTCCATGTATGTTTTTGTTTTCTGCATGTGATATGAATCAAACAGACAATATTCAGGTTCGTGTTGGAAATGAGTATGTTGAGTGGTCGTCAGATGGTAATAATTGGAATAACATTATTAGCATAGATGAAATTAAAGAAATATTAAAAGAAGATGGAAATTTTAAAGGCTTAAAGGGCGACAAAGGTGAAGATGGTGCAGATGGAAACAACATTGAGCTTAGAGTTGGTGGTGGATATATTCAATGGAAGGTTACATCATCATCAAGCTGGGTTAATCTAATGCCAATTTCCGAGTTAAAAGTAAAAGGTGATTCGGGAAGTTCTGCTTATGTTTGGATTAAATATGCAGATAATCAACCAACAAGCAATGTGGATATGAAAATAACAGCAAGTGACTGGATTGGAATTTACTCAGGCCCATCTGCGACAGCACCAACAAATTATACATCATACACTTGGTATCGTATTAAGGGTGAAAATGGTAACAGTCATACAATATCAATAAGCAACGATGGTTATTGGATAATAGATGAACAAAAAAGCGATACAAAAGCAGTTGGCAAAGATGGCAAAGAATACATAATCGGACAAGATGGTTATTGGTATCTTGATGGCGTAAAAACAGAGTATAAAGCAGTTGGTATAGATACATCTTATGCTACATATACAGTTAGTTTTGATTATGGCGCATCTAAAGGATTTTTTGATAATAGTATAGATAGCACTACTGTAAAATCCATAGAGTGGATAACTAATTTGCCAACAATAAAAAATGAATATAAAGAAGCATTCTTGGGCTGGGTTATTGAAAACACAAACAAGCAAATAGAAAGCTACGATTTTATAGGTGGCGATGTCACTCTATATGCAAAATTTGATTTTGAAAAATTGGGTATGTCTGGATTATATCAAAATGGTAAATATGTTATGAATTGGGCAACACTAAAAAGTTCACTTAACCAAGCTATAAAAACTAATTCAATAGTTGCAAGAACACTAAACTCAAGTCCATATCATGAATCATATTTTGAAAATATATTTGGCGATTTAGTAATAGACAATACAATTACAAAAATAGATTCATATGCATTTTATGCTTGTCATAATTTAACAACCATCGTTGTACCAAGTTCAGTAACCAGCATTGGCAATTCTACATTTTTAGGTTGTGTAATGTATTCAAAGATAATACTGCCAAACAGTATTAAAACCATAGACCGAAGTGCATTTTCTGCCGAAACATCATTAAATTTCAATATTTATGAAAATGGAAAATATATTGAAGCAGATGGCAATCCATATTTTTATTTGGTTGGTATTATAAACAATGCAGAAAGTTGTATAATACATAAAGATTGTAGAATCATTGCAGATTATGCTTTTTCATTCGGTTATTTTACTGAAATAGAGATTCCGAGCAATATTAAAAGAATACCAGATTTTTGTTTTTATTGTTCCCATTTAAGAGATGTAATAATAGATGAGGGTGTTGAAGTTTTAGGCAATGCTATATTTAAAGATTGTACCTATATAGAAAACATTTCATTTCCAAACAGTTTAAGGGAAGTGGGCGAATATTGCGTTGTATTTGATTCTTTTACTAGTGTCAATAATACACATGAGGGTACCAGTTATTACTTTGGTAATTCTAATAATCCTTATTTAATCTGGTTTGCCTGCGAATATAGTGCTACATTCCAAAAAACCGCAGTTGTAAAAGATGGTTGTAAATTTCTAGAGGCTGGCAATTCTATGTACTTTTCTGGTTATTCTTCAATCATAATACCAGAAACTGTTATTTCAATCGGATACGAAGCAATTGCCTCAAGTGTTAGTGCGGTTTATTACGGGGGAACGCAAACACAATGGAGTGATATAAGAATAAATGAACGCAATAAACTTAACGGTGCGACAATTTATTTTTATTCTGAATCTCAACCAATAGAAGAAGGCAACTTTTGGCATTATGATATAGATGGGATTACTCCAATTGTTTGGTAATAAAAATGCTGATAAAAACTCTAGCAAATTTGCTGGAGTTTTTTAGTGCAACAACAGCTCATATCTGGCTCGATAAGCAATCAAAAAGCAGAGCATAGGACTCTGTTTTTTTGATTTTTTTGAAAAAGTTTACAAAAAGAGTGATACATGATTTAAATGATTGTGATATAATAAAATTATGAAAAACAAAAATATAAATAAAATTGAAAATTATTGCAAAGGCTGTGAAGCTTGGTGTTGCTATGATGGAGTTTATTTAAAAGAGGATGACGAACTAAGAATAAGAGATGTGGTTGAAAACAACAAAGAATTTTTTGCATTTTTACCCAAAGACTATATCGTTTATGGCAAATGGGAAAATTTGATGGAAGGCAAAAAGACAAATACTAAATCAAAAAAGTATAAAAATCCAAATTATCCAAAACATTTCAATCAAACGACTTGTGTTTTTTGTGTAAACAACAAATGCATGTTGCAAGAGTTTGCGATAAAGAATGGCGAAAGTGGGTGGAAATACAAACCAAAAACATGTTGCTCATTTCCATTGCAAAAGAGAGAAGAAAAATATTATGAGCCTAGTGCTGTTGATGACTATTGCAATATTGGCAAAAAGTATCCAGGGTATGTATCATTTTTGCCATGCTATAAATTAAAAAAAGAAGATTTAAAATCAGAATTTGAATACACAAAAAACTCTTAGTGCAATAACAGGGCGTATGTGGTTCGATACCAGTGAGCCGTGGCTTCCACTTCCGTTCATCTCGGCAGGTTCAACAAGTTTGGTTGTGTTTTAGTTTACGCAAGAAAACGCGGTTTTCTTATGATGCCATCAAAGTCGTCTTAAACATGAATAAACAATCAAAAAGCAGAGTGTGAAACTCTGCTTAATTTTTTTTTTTGTAAAAAATTGATGCAAAATCATAATTTATGTGTTATAATTATCCCAATGGGGAAGACTATGGATTTAATTCAAGAATTAAAAAATCAATTTAAAACGAAATCTAAAACAGGAACCATTCAGGATCAGGAAAAAGAAAAAGTTGCTGTTGATTTTTTATGTGGTGTTGATTTTAAAGATGTCAATAATAGAACTCGAGCTGAACAATATATAAAAGATATTTTAACGGATTTCGTTGGAAAAGATGAACAAATAACATCTTTAGAAGCGAAGATCGTTCACTGCATGATTGCAAAAATATCGTTGGACGAGTTGGGTTTAAAAGATGTCAAAATAAATTATGTCAAAAGAACAGCGCAGGATTCTCGTGCTGGGGCATATTATAGGGACACAGATAATTCTATCAACTTTTTTAATGATGACGTATGCAATAAGCATGAATGGACTGAACCATATAACACAAAAGGAAATCCAGAGAGAGGTGCAGCCAGCAGACTTGATTATTTTGCACGCCAAGTTTTTAAACTTGAGCACGAAATTCAGCATGCTGTTCAGTTTAAGAACATTTCTGAAAGTGAAATATCTCCAGATTTGCTAACTCCTGAAAGTTATGTGATAAGTCGACAACATGTTGCCAGAATATTTGCGATGACACTGAGGTCAAAGTATTATAAGCAAGGTTTAGATGTAGATAGACTTTACTATGACAACCATGATCAGTTTTATTATGAAATTGACGCCGATATACACGGAATTAAAAGAGCTTTGGATATGCTTAAAGCTGTTTCTTCGCAAGCTTATCAAATTGCTACTGATCCAAGTAGAAATAGATATGTGCAAAAACTGGCAGAAAAAACTGAACAGCTTAATAATTATTCTACCGTTAATTGGAAGCATGATACTAATCCGGAAATGGTTGAGGTCGGTGCCAACCATAAAGCGTCAATGATAATTGATAACATATTGCCACAATTAAGTGGAAAACAAAGAAAGGAATTTATGGATAAATATTCCGCCCTTTCACTTACATATAACCCTAGTGGTTCTCTTAAAACGCTTGAACAGGTAGAAAGAGAAAAACAAGCAAAAATAAATAAACTTTTGATAAATGGAACAGATAAAGAAATTCAAGAAAAAGCGGCCAATATTTCAAAAGTATATGACACTGCAATAGAAAGTCATCCGGTTTTGTGCTTTGAAAAGTGTTTACAACACATGGCAAGACTATCTTGGAATAGCGATAGATATTTTACAGATAGTGGTATAGAGGTTAAATATAACCCTAGCGAAGTTAGGAAAGAATTACAAATGGCACAAGCGAAAGCAAAAGCTATAGCTTCATATATGGAAGATACTGATGCCAAAAAATTAAAAGCTATTTTTGAAAGATACAAAAGAGAATTGATGGCAAGCTCAAAACTTGACCAAACAAGTGCAAGATTTTTTGAAGATAAAAAACTTGCAATTTATGGCATTGAAAGTCATATTTATCGCAATAAAGAAGTTAAATCTGTAATTGAAAAAGACACAAAGGAATCCTTGCAAAAACGAAAACAAAAACAAATGCAAAGGTCTCAGGCGGAAGAAGTTATTAAAAAAGTTTTTCCTGATTTTATACCATATCCACAAATGGGAACATTAAAAGATGGTTCAGTAGAATTTTCAAATAATATAAATGAAAAGTTAATGTTAATGGAAGCATATAGACAATATGTGAAAACTGCCACTGATAAAGATTCTCCAGCCAAACAAGACAAAGATTTTGTGGCTTCAATCAAATTGCTTTCTGCTATTAACACTCTCTATGCATTTAATGCAACAGCAGAAGAAGAAACAGCGTTTGAAGAATTATTAGAAAGTGGAAAAGTAAAAATAATTCAAAATAAATACGAACCACAAAAATCCGCGACTGGTACTTATTCACAAGAAGAGATAAAAAGTGTGGAAGAAAGATCTTTTAATTGGTCATCAAAACATAGTGATTTATCTAATGAAGAACAATCAACTCACCCAACTGACCCTGAAAGTGATGCCGAGAAAGCAAGATTTCAAAGCCAACGTCAAGTTGCTGCACAAAGCCAACAAGAGATTATGAAAGAAAAAGAACAATAAGAAACTTATGAAGATAAATATGGCATAACAAGAAAACGACAAACTGAAGAAAATTCAGGAATTAGACAACAAAGTCATCATCAAGATTTGAAAATGACAAGATAATTTTAAAATTTTCAGTGCAATAACAGATTATATCTGGTTCGATACCGAGGGCTGTGGTTGCCGTTACCGTTCATTTCGGCAGGGAGCACTTCACTCGTTGTTTTTTAGTTTACGCAAGAAAATGCGATTTTCTTATGATGCAATAGGTAGTGTTAAATATAAATAAGCAGAGTAAAATTATGCTCTTATGCTCTGCTTTTAGGTACGCAAGAATAATGCAAACAAGTTTGCATTTTCTTATTTTTTTATAAAGAATTGATACAAAATTGAAATTAATATGTTATACTGAGAATGGTAGGAGTAATTTATGAATAGCAAAAAACTTGTAGTATTTAATGATAAAAGAGATAATACATTTGTAAAAACTGTTATTGTTAAATATTCAATGCCAACAAATAGGGAATTTATAAAACTATTCAATAGTGTTGGTTGGGAAAGAGACAATAAAAGAGTTTCAGAAAATAGGAAACATACAGTATTTGCTGTAAGTATATATGTCGATAAAATAATTATTGGAATGGGACGTGTTGTTGGTGATGGCTCATATTTTACAATTTACGATATTGTTGTTGATAAGGCTTATCAAGGATTAGGAATTGGCAGTATAATTATGCGTGAAATTGTTGAATGGTATAAAACAATTGAAGATGACGACACTTTTTTGTATGTTAATGCAAGTAAAGATAGGGAAAAGTTTTATCAAAAGTTTGGTTTTTGTGTTCGCCCAAATGAAGATGTTGGGGCTGGTATGAAATGGTATGGTGATTAAAATTGTTTTCAGTGCAATAACAGGTCATATCTGGTTCGATACCAGTGAGCCTTTGCTTCCACTTCCGTACATCTCGGCAGGAAGCACTTCACTCGTTGTTTTCATGAGTGCAATAGGTAGTGTTAAATGTAAATAAGCAGAGTAAAATATGCTCTTATGCTCTGCTTTTAGGTACGCAAGAATAATGCAAACAAGTTTGCATTTTCTTATTTTTTTATAAAGAATTGATACAAA
>JAGCEE010000208.1 GCA_017650795.1 Clostridia bacterium
ATGATACTACATTAACCGTAAAGGAAAACTACACTGGTCCAATAGGAAAAGTGGAGGGAAAAGACGATGATGGAGAGCCTGTTAAATATAGTGTTAGTGATAGTAATGACTATTCTATTGATAGTCTCGGTAACATCAGAATAATCAAGCCTTTGGATTATGAAACACAAAAGACCGATACACTTGTGGTTTATGTTTCAACATTAAATCCAAAAGATTCTATTGATTATGATACAGCCATTGTTGTTATCAATGTAGTAAATGTCAATGAACCACCAAAATTACAACCAAATGACACATTAAGTGTGCCTGAAAATTGTAAGAATTGTGAAGTTGGTAAGGTTGTAGCCATTGACCCAGACAAAGACCCAATCACTTACACAATCAAGGAACCAGGTTTCACTATTGACACTAATGGTGTAATCAAGGTAACTAACCCATTGGACTACGAAAAGACACCTGTAGTTACAATTACAGTTGTTGCCAAAGACCCAAGTGGAGCTAGTGATTCCGCCACCTACAAGATTAAAGTTATTAATGAAAATGAACCAGTTCACACTAAAGATACTACTTGTAGTGTAAAGGAAAATTACACTGGTAATGTTTGTAAGATTATTGGAACAGATGAAGATAATACCAAGCCTACCTTTATCGTAACCGACACTACAAACTACAAGATTGATTCAACAGGTCAATTAGTTATCATTAAGCCTATTGACTACGAAAAGAAAGAAAAGGACACCGTCAAGGTAATTGTTACCGATGGTAAATTCTATGACACTGCTACCGTAATCATTAATATAATTGATGAAGATGAAATTCCTAAGATTACTAGCATTGATGATAACCCACCTGTAGATACCATTAAGACTAATGACCCAGACCATAAGATTGAATACAAGATTTGTGAAAATACCAAGTGCGAATATGATACTATTCCAGCAAAAATTCACAAAGACACCACAATCAAGGTTTGTAATGCCAAGAAAACAAAATGTGATAGTGTAGTTATTTTGTTCAATGATGCACCACCAGTAGTTGTTTTGTCAAACGCAAAATCTACCGATGCCTACATTGACTATATCACCATTGAAGAAATCAAGGATGATAAAATCTATGTCAATAAAAAGGACAATAAGATTACCGTAACCGTAAAAGATACTGTTCACAAGAAAGAAACCAAGTTCAATATTGATGTTAAACTTGATACCATACCTACCAAGGATATTAAGATTAAAGAATACAATTACTTAATTGATGAAACCAAGGCAACATACAAGGCTATTGGAAATAACCTAGTAGAAGTATCTGAAGTCATTAAGACAGAAGATGGTAACAAGATTGTAGTTACGAAGGTAATTGACAAGAAAGGCAAAGATGTTGATACTGTTCAAACCGTAACTTATACAAAGAAAGTAAATGGTAAGGATGTTGTAGTAACATATAAGATTGATAATTTGACAGGACAAAGAATCGGTGATTACGATGTATCTTATATGATTGATTCTTGTACCAAGGTTACTTACAAGGTAAATGACAAGAAACAAATTGTCAAGAACAAGGAAGGAAACATTGGCTACACAATCACTTATGATTACACCGATGAATATGGAAACAAGGCTACAGCTAGTGTAGATATTGTTTACGATGATATAGCACCAAAGGTTGAAATACTTGAACCAACAAAGGGTGAACATTTCAATACAAATGCTATAAAGGTCAAGTGGACTATCAACGGCGAAACACAAGACACCTTGAACCTACAAAGATTGGAAAAGGGTGTAAACTATGTTATTCGTAGATATGTTGATAAGGCTGGAAATGTTAGTGCAGATACCGTATTTGTCTTAATGAATGAAGCAAAGGATATTG